>NZ_JBEXNT010000072.1:0-47802 GCF_040611255.1 Kitasatospora sp. NPDC002965
GCGCGCCGTGTCCTCCGGACACATGACGCGCCGTCACTATCGTGACGGAATGATGTAACGCCACTTCGTGGCTCTTGGCTGACTGGGAGGGTGGGCCCCGGTACAACTCTGGTCGGTCGACTGTGCATCAGGGCCGGCTTGTGTAACGTCCGCACTTGAGGGTGTCTCCCTCCCCTTCCGGGTCTTCGGAGCTTCAATTATGGCTCTGAACTGGGGTTTTGTTCTTCGTTCAGGGGTCCTGCTGCCCTGTTGTCGGTGCTGGTTCTCGGGCCGGCCTCGGCTTCTTCGGGCGCCCTCCGGGCGCTGCCCGTGTTCTGTACCGGTGTCCAGTGTGTCACGATCCCCGCTGCGTTACAAGTCATCAGCTCAAGATTCGTAACTCTCAGTCAGTTGCAACCTTCCCCAATTGGTCTGTACCACTGGGACAATTCTAGCGACCGGACTAAGGTATGTACAGGGTTCCTGGGGGATTTTTGTAACGCGCTTGAATTGTGGTCGACTCTGCAGAGCAAAGAGCGCGTTGCTATCCTATGCACTTCTCTCCTCAGAGGGAAGTTGTGTACCGCTCTGCCGGGTCGGGTCCTGTATCAGAATTGATCTGCCGGGGAATCCCGCCGGAAGGCCTGTGCCCCTATTCGGGTTGCACTGGGGATTCGTTCTTCGGTGCCCTCGGTGAATTGTACCGGGAATTCTTCCGGAGTAGGAACCGGGCGTTGCTTTCCGGGGGCGCCTCGGTGCCGCTGGCTCGCCGGCCGGCTCCTGGTCGGCCGGGCGGCGGGCCGGGGCCGGCGGTACACAGCTGGGTGCCGGCCGGCGACGGGGTGGTCCCCGTGGACGGCGGCACGATGTACGCCGGCGACGTCATCAGCGGGCCTCTGCAGCCGCTGGGCATGCACCTGGGCTGTCGACAGGCAGCGTGCGCAGGTCGTCTTCGCGGCCTCGGGCCGGCTCGCGAGGTTCGCGTCGGCCGGCGGCCGCGGCCCGGGCCCGCACCTGGTCGGGCTCGGAGCTGGCGGCCGCTGGTCGGCCGTCCTGGACGTGGCCGGCGACGTCCTCACGGTGACCGGGCGGGTCGGCGCCCCCGTTCTACGAGGGCAACCTGAACAGCGCGCGCCTGGCGCCGCACCGCGCGCCGCCACGGCGTCTTCTTCACCCTGGCCGGCAGCATCACCGGCCCCGGGACATCGCGGGGGCGCAGCAGCGGGGGCGTACGTGTTGCTGTGCCTGGTGGTGCTGGTCTGAGGTGGGGCGCGGCTGTGGGGTGGTCAGGCGTGGGCAGGGCGCAGCTGTGGGGTGGTTAGGCGCCGAGGCCGAGGTAGGAGATGTAGGTGTAGGCGCCCCAGTCGGAGTCGAGGTCGGCGATGACGTCGTCCCAGACGTCTTCGAGTTTGCTGGCGTCGCCGGCGACCATGGCGTCGACGGCGTCGTCCCAGACGTAGCGGACCTGCAGGGTGCGGATGCGGAGGTTGTCGCGGCGGCGGGGTTCGTCGACGACGTTCTGGTTGATGGGGTGGATCTCGACTTTGGTGCCCTTGCCGTTGTTGTTGAGGTGCTGTTTGAAGGCGCCGGGGTTGTTGAGGATGTTGGCGGCGCGGAGGTTCCAGTAGGCGGTGTCGATGGCTTCGAGGTTGGCGGGGAGGGGGTGCTGCTTGCCCTTGGTCCAGGCGCGGATGGTCTGGGGGACGGCGGTGATGCCGGCGTCGGCGAGGGCTTGGGCGCCGCCTTGGGTGGTGGTGAGGTACTTCATGCGGGCGGTGAGGCCGCGGCGGGTGGTGGGTGGTGATTTGATGCCGCCTTCGATGATCATCCGTTCGAGGGCGTCTTCGAGGGCGCGGCCGAGGGCGATTTTCCCGTGGATGTTTCCGGGGTCGAGGTGTGCGCCGTATTTGCCGAAGTTCTTCCATCCGTCGGTCGACACTGTTAGGCGGCCTTCGCGTTGAGGGTGTACTGGGTCTTGAGCTTCAGTTGGGTGGTGAGGCGGCCTTCGTTGAATACCGTGCGCCATGCGGTGTTGCCGGTGATGTGGAGTTCGTCGGTGCCGCGGAGGCGGACGATGGTGAGGCCGTGTTCGTGGGCGCGGTGGGCCTTGTACCAGAGGTTGGCGAATGCCTGGCTGCGGATGATGTGCATCCAGTCGGGTCGGCGGAGGTCGCGGTTGAAGGTGGATTCGCCGATGGTGGAGACGAACTTGGCGTAGATGGCCTTGATGTATTTCTCGGTGACGTCGTCGCCTTCGAGGATGGCCTTTTCGCGGCCGATGGTGAGGACGCGGCGGAACTTCTCCGCGAGGTTCTCGGTTGCGCCGGAGGTCCATGCCTGGGTGATGTGGGGGGCTTCGGCGAGGCCGAGCTTGTGGCAGCGGATCAGGAGGCGGATGGTGGCGTCGTCCAGGAGGACCGGGCCCGGCTCGCGGCGGTTGCCGATGGGGTCGGGCAGGTGCAGGTGTTCCCAGGTGGGGCGCTTGGGCAGGAGGTAGATGCCGGAGCGTTTGGGGTCGAAGCCGCCGTCAGGCTGGTACTGCAGGGCGCCGATGGGCAGCCAGGTCTTCAGGGCGCTGCAGAAGGCGGCGTTGGTGTCCAGGACGTCGACGTCGACGTCGGGGTGGGTGCCGGCCTTGAGCTGGTCCATGAGCGGGCCGTTCTCCCACTTGTGGCGGCCTTCCCAGATGTCGTCGGCCCCGTCGCGGGATTTCTTGCTGAGGAATTCGAGGCGTTCCGGGTAGACGGTGTGTTCGTAGTTTCCGCCGACTCGGGTTGCCTCGAAGAGGGCCATTCCGTTTGGAATTGCTTTCTTCTCCAGGTCCGCGATCGCGGCCTTGGTGTCGCCGCCGTGCTCCTGGAGGGTCTGTTCGACGAACGAGCTGATCATGTCGAGGTAGTAGCCGTAGTCCCGGCCCGCGTAGTCCCCGCCCCCGCTGCGGGTGGGCTTGGAGGTGGCCGTACGGGCTGCGGCAGCCCGGGTCGGGCGCAGCGGGTGGGCAGGGGGCTGGTCGGGCGTCAGGGTGGCCAGGGTGTTCGGGGCTGCCTGGATGGCGGAGCTGGGATCGGAGCCGGGTTCGAGGTCGGGCTGGGGCGCAGCGGTGGGGGGCTGGGTGGGGTGTCCGGGGGTGGTGACGGATGGCCAGGGGGTGGCCGGGGCGGGGTCGGTGGTGTTGGTGGGCGCCTCCGGCGCTGTGGTGGTGGGGTGGGTGGGTACCTCCGGTGCTGGGGTGGTGGTGGTCGGGGTGGTGGGCGCCTCCGGCGCCTGGGTGGTGGGGGTGATGGCGTCGAGTTCGTCGGGGGTGAGTTGGGGGATGCCGGCGTAGGGGTCGAAGGGGGTGTGGTCGGTGAGGCGGGCGTGGGTGAGGTCGGCGGTGAGGGTGAGGGTGGCCTGGGGGCCGAGGTCGCGTTCGGTGATGGTGAGGAGGACTTGGGTGGTGGGGTCGGCGTGGTGGCGGTGGGTGGGCTGGTGGGGGTGGAGGGTGAGGGTGGTGTCGAGGCCGAGGGTGGTGATGAGGTCGGGGTGGTCGGTGTCGAGGATGGCCAGGACCGGGACGTGGTGGGTGCGGGCGAGGTGGGCGAGGGCTTGGGCGGCGTCGGTGAGGCGGGGGCCGGAGAGGGGGAGGCGGGGGTCGTCGGTGGCCTGGAGGCGGTCGACGACGACCAGGGCGAGGCCGGGCTGTCCGTCGGATGTGGTGGTGTGGGCGAGTTCGGCGGCGGTCTCGGCGATGGCTTCGGGGGTGAGGTCGGTGCCGTCGTCGATGTAGAGGGGGGCGGCGGCGAGCTCGGTGTGGAGGGTGGTGGCGTCGGCCTGTTCGGTGGGGGTGAGGCGGCCGGCGCGCAGGCGGCGGTAGTCGACGGGCAGGTGGGCGGCGACGATGCGGGCGGCGATGTCGGCGCGGGTGAGGCCGGAGGCGGCGTAGAGGACGGGCTGGTGGTGGTCGAGGGCGGTGGCGCGGGCGGTGGTGGTGGCGAGGAGGCTGGCGCCGGTGCCGGGGGCGGCGGCGGCGAGGTAGAAGCGGCCGGGCTGGAGGCCGCCGAGGAGGTTGTCGAGGGTGGGGATGCCGGTGGGCAGGCCGCGCGGGGCCGGGGTGCTGGTGGGGTCGGCGTCCGGGGTGGGGGTGGTGGGGAGGACGGTGGTGAGGGCTTGAGCGAGGGGGGCGAGGCGGCGCGGGGTTCGGGGAGCGGCCGGGGATGGGGTGGGGGTGGTGGTCGGCTGGTCGGCGGGTGCGGTCTGTGTGGTCGGGGTGTCGTCGGCCGGGGCGGCCGGCTCGGTGGCCGGCGGCCGCGCCGGCAGGACCACGGCCGGAGCCGGGGCCTGGGCGGTGGGTGAGGTCTGCAGGGCGGGTGCGGAGTCGTCGGCCGGCGGGGTGGGCGCAGCGGGGGCGGTCGGGACGGGGGCCGGGGCGGCGGCGGTGGGTGCCGGCTGTCCGGTGGGTGCGGTCGGGGCGGCGACAAGGGTGTCGCTTGGCGCGTCAACTCCGTTGCTGGACAGGGTTGTTGGTGTCGTTGAGGGGCTGGCGGGGGTGGGCCGGCTGTCCGGGGCAGGGTCGGACGATGGTGCGGGCCCGCTCGAGGTGCTGGTGGGCGGGGTCGGGTCGGCGGGCGGCGGTACGGCGCCCGGGTCGATCTGGCCGGGGGCCGGCTGCGTGGTGGGGACCGCGGGGGCGGGCGCCGGCTGGCCAGCGGACGGCGGTACGACGCCCGGGTCGGCCCGGTCGGGGGCCGGCTGCGCGACCGGGACCGCCGGGGCGGCGGCCGGACCGGCGGCCGGCTCGGGGGTGTCCCGGTCGGCGGGTGGCGCGTCTTCTCCGCTGCCGGACGGGGATTTCGGTGCTTCGGCGGGCGGGAGTGGGGTGCCGTCGGGGGTGGCGGGGACAAGTACGGCGAGGGGGGTGGTGTGGCGGCGCAGGACCTGGGGGTGGCCGGTGGCGGCGTGCTGGATGAGGTCGCCGAGCTTCTTGCGGGCGTCGGCGGTGCCGTGTGCGGTGGCGGTGGTCAGGTCCCAGCCGAGTGCGGTGGCGGTGGTGGGGGTGGTGAGCAGGGCGTGGTGGGTGCCGCGGGTCAGGAGGGTGGAGATGCCTTCGCCGGTGGCGCGGAGCAGCTGTGGGAGGGCGCTGCGGGCCTCGTGGAGTGTGGCCGGGCCCGGGCTCAGGGTCAGGGTCAGGGTCAGGGCGGGGGCCGTGTCGGTGGTGTGGGGGGTGGTGGGCACGGGGGCGTCCTGGGGGTTCGGGGCGGCGGGCGACGGTACGGGGTTGCCGGGCGGGGAGTCGAAGGGTGCCGGGGCGGGGATCGGGAGGAGCGCCCTGTCGGCAGAACCGTCGGCGGCGGGGGCACCGGCGGCGGGAGGGGCGGGTGCCGGGGCGGCCTTGGAGCCGGGCGCAGCGGCCGGCGGGAGCACGACGGCCCCGGTCCCGGTTGCTGGGGCCGGGGCGGCGGTGCCGGTCGGCTGCGGGGCCGGGGCTGCGGGGCCGGCCGCCGCGGCGGGGGCGGTGGGCAGGCGGTGCTGGAGGAAGACGTGGGAGTTCAGGCCCTCCAGCCGGGGACGTCCGAGCAGCGTGTCCAGGTGCTGGTCGCCCGCCAGGACCAGGGTGAAGCGGGTGTGCTTCCACACGCTGTACAGGTGTTCCAGCGCGTCGGTGCGCAGCAGGTGGGCGCGTGTGACGATCACCGGGCGGTGGGTGCGTTGGAGTTCGGTTGTGATCAGGGCGGTGGTGTCGGCCACGGCGCGGGGCTGCGGGCCGCGCCTGTCCAGGCCGAGGCGGGTGTAGAGGGTGCGTAGGAGTGCGGCGCGGTCGGTGGGTTGCTCGGGGTGGATCCATACGGTGGGCGGGCCTACCGTGTCCAGGCCCGGCATTTCCAGGGCGGCTGCGTCGGGGCCGCACGCCACGGCCGCCAGGGTGTCCAGGAGTGTGGTGGATGCGGGGCCGGTCAGTGTCATGGTGCCGCGCGAGCGGGCGGTGTCGCCCAGCGCCTGGGCCACTCCCGCCAACCTCGCACCCGCGACCGGGGCCGGGGCGGCGATCAGGTAGGCGGCGGGCGGCGGGACGGGGGCATCTTCCGTCACCTCGCCCGCCGGAACGGGAGCCGGGGCCGGAGCGACGGGCGGAGCGACGGCAGCAGCCAGGGCGGGGCGCGCCGCGGAGCCGGCTTCCGGGCCGGCCGCGGGGGCGGGGGCGGTGAGCGTCGGCGGGACGGGAGCCGGGGCCGGGGCGGGCGTGCCGGGGCCCGGCTGCGGCCCGGCGGAGGCCTCGGACGCCGGGACGGCGAGCGCGGGGGCGACAGACAGCGTCTCGGCCAACACACCCGCGGCCTCCCCGGACAGACCCCCCGGACCAGCCAACACACCCAACAGGCTGTTTTCCATCCCCGCTCCGGCGGACGGCGCCCCGGCCGCCACCGGGAACAGCGAGGACAGCGGGCCGGGCAGCAGGGCTGGGGCAGCGGTCGGCGCGGTGTCCGCGCCCGGCCGCGCGCCCGGCGCAGCCTGGGCAGGCACCGGGTCGGTGTCGGACGCCGCTCCCGCCCCAGCCGGGAACGGCGCCGGGTCCGCGGTCCCCGCCCCGACGGCGGGCCGGGACGGCTGCGGCTTGGCGGGCACGGGAGGCCGGGACGGCGCGGGCAGGTGCGGAACGATGACGTCGCCGGGACCCGCAGCGGGCGGGGCCGGGGCCGGGGCCGCGGCGGTGCCGCCCGTCCGGGCGGGCGGGGTGCCCCCTGCGGCGGGCATGCCGACGGCCGGCTCCGCCGGGTCGGCGCAGGCCCTGGGTGCGGCCACGGCGGACGGGCCGGCGGCCGCGACCCGGCCGGACACAGCGGACACAGCGGGCAGGACGGCGTCCCGCTGCGGCCCGGCCGAGGCAGCCGGGACGACGGCGGCCGGGACGGTGCCCTCGGCTGCGGGCGGAGCCCCTTCTCCAGCGGCAGCGGCCGGTACAGGACCGGGCACCGAAGCGGCCGGGCGGGAAGCGGGGGCAGCAGCAGCGGCCGGAGCGGTGCCCGGAGTCTCCTCCCCCGCCGGTGCCGGGACGCCGGCAGCGGCCGGGGCCGGGGCGGGGGCCAGGCGGTGCCGGATGAACACGCAGGACTTGAGGCTCGCCAGCTCGGGGCGGTCAAGGACGGTGTGGAGAGCGGGCTCGCCGACCAGGACCAGGGCGAAGCGCTCCGGCCCGCCGGGTGCCCACAGTCCGTAGAGCGTCTGAAGCGCGGCAGGGGACAGGCGGTGGGCGTCGGGCACCACCAGAAGCCGGCCGGAGCCGTCGAGTTCGGCGGCGATCAGCTCCAGGGTGCGGTTCACCGCGCGGGGCTGCGGCTGCTGCTGGTCGAGACCGAGCCCGGAGTACAGGGCGCGGCGCAGGGACCGTTCGTCGGTTTCGGGGTGCGGCCGAACCCAGAGCGCGGACAGGAGGGCGGGCATCTGTTCGAGCGCTGCGGCGACGATCGCCGCAGCGCAGGACACCCCCGGGTCGGCGGACACCGCGGGGGCGGTGACGCACAGGACCGCCCCGAGCTCAACGGTCGTACGCAGGTCTTCCACGAGAGAAACCGGAACAGCGGCAGCGGGAGCAGCCGGGGCGGTGCCGGCAGCCACGGCAGCAGCCGGGACAGCAGCGGCCGAAGTGACGGACACGGGCACGGCGGCCGGAACCGGGGCGGTCGGAGCCGGGGCGGTCGGTACGCTCACCCCCGCCGGGCTGGCGGCGGGTTGCAGTGCGGCGACGGCGGGCACGGCCGCAGCGGGAACGGCGGCGACCGGCACAGCCCCGGCCGGGCCGGCGGGGCCGGCGGGGCCGGCGGGGCCGGCGGAGGCGGGCACGGCTGCCGGGGCCCCGGAGGTGCCGGGCACGGCCCGGCCTGGCACGGCGGGCGACGCGGCCCCGGGCAGCGCGGCGGGCAGCGAACCGGTCGCCATCGGGCGCAGCGGGTGGGTCACCGGTGCGGGGGCAGCAGTCGGCGGCGTGGTGTCCGCGCCTGCCGGCCCGCCCGTCGCGGCCGGGGAAGGCAGCGGGTCGGCGGCGGGAACAGGGGACAGGGCAGGCATGCCGGTGTCCGGCTGCGGCCGGGCACCGGCGGCCGGGGCGGTGGCGGCCGGTTCCACCCCCGCGGCGAACCCGGCCGCGGCGACCGACGCCAGTGCGGGCCGCAGATACTGCGTCACCACCCGCTCCAGGCCCGCGTAGGCCTGCCCGGCCCGGGTGCTGGCCGGGCCGCCGAACGCGGAGCGCGGCGCGGTGAGGAGCACGAGCCAGTGCGCGCCGGTGATCCTGCCCCGGGCCGCCGCCCCCAGCGCGGCCCGCAGCCCCCGACCCGCCGGGGTGGCCAGGTGACCGCGCGCCGGGTTCACCAGCTGGTACGCGGACATGGCCAGGGTCCGGCCCGCGTCCCGTGGGACCGTCTGCCAGAACGGGTCCGCCGGGCCGGGAAGGACCAGGTACCCGGCCGCCCCCGCCACCGCCACCGGGGCCGAAGCGGCCGGGGGCATGGCGGCGGCCCGCGCCCGACCGGCCACCGCCGGGGCGGCCCGGGCGAGCGGGGCGGCCGGGGTGGGCGACGCCACCGGCCCTGTGGCCGGCACCCCAGCGGGCACCGGGACGCCCCCGGCGGCCGGCACCACGGAGGCCGGGGCGGGCGGACCCGCCGCGGCCTCGGCGGCCGGGACGGACGCGGACAGCGCAGCGGACATCGTGTCCGAGCCGGCCGACGCCACCAGAGCGGCCGGGGTGGGCGCGGAGCCCTCCTCCGCCGACACCGAGGCGGGGCCGACGGCTGGCGCACCGCTCACGGCGGGCCCGGAATCCGAAGCCACCAGGGCGGCGCCGACCGGAGCCACCAGGGCGGCGCCGACGGCCGTGACCGCCGCGGTGCCGCGCCCACCGCCGGCGCCGCCCGGGCTGCCGGTGCTGTCCGCGGCTACGCGGGAGGAACGCGAACGAGAGGAGGACACCAGGGACTCCAGAAGGGCAGAAGAGGAGGAGGGACCGGGCACGGCAGCCACCCACCGACGCCGCGACGGGGGCCGGGACAGGGGCTTTCGATGGGCCACAAGCGGCCCGGACACCCCGCCGGCCGGCCCGGGACCGGCCGGGCACCACGGACCACCAAGCAGCCGGGCCGGGCAGGCCCCGGCCAGGACCACCCACCGAAGGTGTAACGCCCGATTGGCAGTCTAGCCACACCGGTACACAACCCGGGACGGATTGTTGTAACGAGAACGAGTGAAACCAGCGGCAAGCACTGAGACCGGGACCGGCCCGGCGCGGTCGGCACGGTCGGCACGGTCGAGGCGGCAACAGCCCGGACCGGCGCCCGCCCGGCGGGCAGGGAAGCCGGCGGCCCGGGCAAACGGGCGGACGAGGGCGCACGGACCGGCGGGCAGACGGGCAGCGGCCGGCCACGGCGACGGAGCAACAACGGGACGAGGGGAGAGGTCTCTCCCCCACCCGGCCCGCCCCGGCGGCAACCGGACAACAGCGGGCAGCAGACCCTGAGACCGCGCTCTGGTGCCAGCCCGCGGAGCAACAGCCCAGACCGGCGGCCGACGCGGCCCCGGGCAGCGGCGGCCGGGCAGCGGGAGCCAGCCATGGCAGAGCCCGAAATCGGGATGGGCCGGACGGCGAACGGACGGCCGGCCAGCCAGCCAGCCGCGGCAGCGGAACGGCAATGGAGCAGTCGGCCAGGGCGGCGGAGCGGCAGCGACCACCGGCAGCTCCCTTGCCGCAGTCGAGGGTGCTGGCCTGGCCGATCGGGCTGCCCGGGTCCTGCTACTCGAGCAGCGGACAGTCCACAAGATCCCGTCCGGACAGCTGGTTCGGGCGGGATCTTCGTGTGTCGTCCGGCCTCGGCCTGCCCTCCCGAAGAACCCTCTCGGGGCGGCTGAGACCAGGACTCGGGACTGGCAGCCTCCGGGCTGCCCCTGGGGATAGTCCGGGAGCGGCGCGAGGGCGCCGATCACCAGGCAGATGGATTGCCTGCTGCCAGCCAGAGAGCCTGGGACGCATGACGCTCCACCCTGTCCGAGTACCGCTCACTCTCGTCCTCGTCCCCGGGCCGTACCTCTGGCATTCGCGCGTTGATCAACGCCACGGCTCGGCCGACCGGAAACCACACGGGCAGGCTGCTGATGGACGAGGTCGGTCCTCGCATCGCCCCTTCCCGGCCGTCGTCTATCGGTTCGCTCCACTGGGCGATCCCCGCGAGCATCGGCGCCAGCAGGCCAGGGTCCCGTTCGAGGGCAGTGTCCAAGGTCGACTGGATACGGTCAGCGCCAGCGAGGTCTGCTGTCCAGGCCATCAGCGGCATGACGTTCGCCTGGTTCTCCTCCCAGACCTCCACGCTCTGCCATGTCTCGGCCACCAGGATCCGGCGCGTTGCGTCTCGCGCCACCCGCTGGAGATCGGTCCGCCCATCCTGTTCGGCAGTCATGGCCAACTGCCGCAGGAGGAAGGCCGCCACGCATAGAGGGGCCTGCGAACTGGCCTGGGTGATCAGTTCTAGGAACGTGGAGTTGTCAGCGTTTCGAGCGACCCGGGCCGCCAGGCGGGCAGTCATGTCGAGGCCGATCGTCAGTAGCGACGGCAGCTCCGGCAGACCGGACACCGTCCCGGCCGCGTCAACCAGCCGACCGTAGAGGTCCGGGTCGTACGGGCGGTGCGTCACCCTGCCCCACGGAGCGGCCTGCTCGAGCAGTTTACGATGCAGATGTGCTGCTCGGACGTCGGCGTCCTCCTCGGGTTCCGATGGAGTGGGCCGCTGGGGTGGCACGGGTGTCTGCTCCCCTCGACCGGCGGCGGCGAGTGCCTTCGCTGCCTGCTTCAATTCGTCCGTCGCCTCGCTCAGTAACGTGTCGTCGGGTCCGGGCGGGCTTGGCCACCTGCTGGCGGCCCGGACGAGATCACGCGATGCCGCCTCCACCCAGTCGCACCAGGGCGCCAGGGCCGGGTTCGCGGCCTGCGCCGCGTGCAACTCGCCCACCAGCAGACGGATCTGTCCTGCCTGAGCCGCCTCCGCTTCTCGCAGGGCCAGGTGGAGAGCTTCTTGCAGGGGGGTGATCTCCGCACGCGACGGCTCCACCCGTAGCCGGTTTCCGTCGGTGTCGAACACAGGCATGCCGCGGTTCACGCGGTCACGGACGGCGTTCCACGCCACCACGGCGTGGGCTGCCTCCACGCGGTGGGCACGCGCCAGCTCGATCATCAGCCCCGTGTTGCGGGCAGCGGCGACCACCGCTTCCGCGCCGGCGCCGGCGATACCGGTCCGGTGCGCGTCGAATGAGGCGGCTGCAGCCTCTTCGGCCTGCTCGTCGTTCAGCGGCCAGGAGCGCTGCAGGTCCAGGTACTCCTGTACCTGGACCTTCTTCCACTCACGAAGCAACTCCGGTGGGAAGTGCTCGGGCGTGTCGTCAATCTCGGCGGCATGATCACTGCAGAGAGGCAGGAGGTTCGACTCGCTCCGGTTCTCCTCCGCGGACATCTGCGAGTCCCATCGCGGGCCGTTCTCACTGCGCGCGTGGATGTGGGACACGCGGCTGTTCAGCAGCCACTCGCCGGTCTCGTCGTTCGTCCGGTACAGCGGCCGCCGGCACTCCGGTTTCCCGCAGCGGAAGGCTGTCGCGTACAACTGCCTCACGGTGCTGTGCTTGGGCTTCGGATGCGAGATCGGCTTACGCCGCGACTCAGGCTGCGTCATCCGGGCATTATCTCTCCCGCGGCTGACACATCCCCCGACACAGGCTGGCTTCGGTCAGCGGACCCGATCAGGGCGGGCGAGGGCGAACGGCCCGGGCCGGCGCAGCGGCGACATTGTCCCGCCACCGATCCCGCAGCAAACCGGGATTGCCCGGCCCGGCGGGCCCGGCGGGCCCGGCGGACGGGCGGCCCTGCCGGCACGCCGGGCGGCAGGGGCCGGACCGGGCCGGCAGCGGCGAACAGGGCGGCAGAACGAACCGCGGGCACCGTCGCCGGCCCGCGGCAGGCGAACCGCGAACGGAGCGGCCAGGCGGGGTGACCGCTGGCGGGACAGCCGGACGGGCGGCAGGCCCCGGGCGCCGGACAGCCGACGGGCGGACCGCCGGGACTGCTCGGTGAGCGGCCAGCTTGCAACTGCCAAAAGCACCACGGTGCGGGGTCCTTCACCATTGCACCGGCTCACTCCTCCTGCTGGTTACCTCTCTGCCGGGACGCCAGCTCGACCGCCCGGATCCGGTGCAGCCACCGGCTGAGGGCGTAGAGTCCGGCGCCGGTTACGGCGCAGGCTTGGACGCCTTCAGTCAGCAGTTCGTGCAGGCCACCAGTGGCGTCGATGTACACCGCCTGCGCCCCAACCAGCGCGGCGATGGCCGCGCGAACCCGTGAGGAGGTGGACAGTGCCCAGTCCACTGGCGCCCACAAGGGGCGGCCCAGGTGACGCAGTCGCAGCCGCAGCGCGGCCAGCACGAACCCGACGGCCAGCGCAAGACGCCGGCTGTCGGTGAGAGCCAGCCCGGATTCCGGAGCGCCGGCGAGGTCGGCCAACCAGGCACCACGCAGGTGGGCGTGGCGGGGGCCCGCAATCCAGGCGGCGGCCCGAGTCAGGTTCCACCCGCGGGGTGCGGAGAGCCGGGCCTGGGCCCGAATGCGGCGCTGCGCGGCCGCGAGCGCATTGGCATTGATGATGTCTTGGATTCTGCTGAGGACGGGGAGGCGGAGATCAACTGGGATCTCGTCGACCGCGGTGTTCATCCGCGTTTCAAGGGCCAGGACAACCTCGCTCTGAGAGGTGATCATGGGTTGGTAGCCTTCGAGGACGGCCCGGGTATGCGGGTCGAGGTAGAGCGCGGCGGTGGTTTCCAGTTCTAGGGGCCAGTCTTTTGGGTCAGGGCCGACGAGATCGGGGCGGACGCGGTTCAGCGCGTGGTGCAGCATCCGCTGGCGTCTCGCAAGGTTCTTCCGCGCGGAACTGTGCCTCTGCAGTAGGGCGCACAACCGGTTGACGTGTCGGAGCAGCGCGAAGGAACGGGTTGTCACGCGGTACCTCCCGCCAGCCCCTTGTAGCCGAGAGGCAGTCGCCGCTTGGCTCGGGCCTGGAGTGCCTCGGACGCCTTCCGTCTGCCGGTGGCGGTGAGTTTGTAGAACCGCCGGGCGGGTCGGCCCGGGTGGGGCGTGCTCTCGGGCCAGGCCTCGACCCAGCCGAGGTCGGCGAGGCGTTCGAGGATCGGATAGACGGTGCCGGAGCCCAGGTCTGCCTCGACACAGATCCGCAGCCCCCAGGCGGGATCGGCGTCGTCGGCGGAGATCAGCACGTCCAACACCCCCATGGTCGGCTTCGTCAGCCGTGGAGTCGTCATGCTGCTAGTGCAGCACACCCCCTGACCATATGTCGAATACGACATATGGCCGCCGGCGCCGCCTTTCCGTGGGCATTCCCGGGACCATAGGTCCCCGCACGTCCACGCGGTTGCGACGTATTCCCCCCGTCCCCGCACACCGGAAGTTCGAAGGCCGGGACGGCGGCGGTTCCGGTTGGCGGGGCCGAGGCAGCCAGGGTGCCCCCTGCGACGGCCGGCTCCGACGGGTCGACGGAGGCCCTGGGCGCGGCCACGGCGGACGGGCCAACAGCCGCGGCGGCCGAACCGGCAGCGGGCATGGTGGGCCGGCACAGCGGCCGTCCGGCAACCGGCACCACCGGCACGGCCGGGAACGACGAAAGCCCCAACCGAAGCCGGGGCCTTTCGCAAGAGCAGACCTCCAGAAGAGGACCGCATCACCACCGTAGCGCCAACACCCGTATACCTCACCCGATTTTGATCTCCCACCACCCACCCCTCCCCGTGAGGGCCGCCGCTGGCAAAGCAGCGGGCCGGGCCAGGCCCAGCTCGGGCATGACGGGCGGAGACCGGAGGCTGAGGCGAGACCAGGGCGGCAACCCGACGAAGCTCCGGGACCGGCAGCACGTGTTCGGCCAGCCGGCCAGACCCGGATCGGCGGAGCGAAGTCGTAACCGGTGCTCACGTACTCGATCGGAGCCTCTCGAACCTGGGCTGTGCTGCCTTGGCCCGCCCATACAGGTCGTCCAGCACTACCTGTAGAACCTCCGCTGCGTCCGCCGTCGGCACTTCGCGCACAGCCCGCCACAGCCCTTCCTTCACGCGGCTATCTGTTCCCGGGTATCCGATGGCAACGACGGCATGGAATCGCAGGCCGTCGTGATCCAGAACCTGCAGCGCGGCGGCGCAACAGAGGACGGGCCCGTGGCTGGACTCATCGGTGATACAGCACATCGCGCCGTCTTCCCAGTGCACGCGCTCCCCGGGCACGCCTGGCTCGCGACCACGCTGCGGCTCCAACACAGCATCGAGTCGCCCCTCAAGGACCTGGCTCTCTGTGTCTGCCCACTGCAGGCGGGTGGGGAGCTGCCTCACAGAGTCGATAAGTGTCGTCATGAGCTTGCGGTGCCGCAGTTCGGCTTGGTTGCGAAGTGCCTTGGCCTCGCTTGTGGACGCGCGCAGCGCGGCAAACCGGGCCGACAGGCTCCCCTTCATCCGCGAGCTCTTGGCCGTGGCGGGCAGCGCGGTCGGTCCGGGGGTCTTGATGAGGTGGCGACCGTGGTAGCGCAGCTGCCACACGTGCACATTCGGGTACGTAGTGACAGCTTCGAGTAATGCCGGGATCCTCCGCTCCGGGAACGACTCACCAAGACAGATGTCGGTCAGAGCATCGCGGATCGGTAGGGCGACAGGAAGGAGGGACTGATTGAGGATAACCAGCCGGTACTCGACTTCACTGGCCCAGCCATAGTGCTTGCTGAAGAAGACCGCTCGCGGGTTCGCTGCGGCGTAGTCCAGGGCCGCGGCATCGACACCGAAGTGGCGGATCTGCCCGATGCCGAGATTGCGTGGGGCTGGTGGATCCGCGAGGTAGCTGACCGGGCCGTGAAACTTCAGAGTGTCCGCCTCGTCGTGCTGGTTCATAGTGCGAATCAGGGATTCGCGGTTGAACCCGAGACAGACCCCCGCGTGGCCAGCGCCATAGTGGGCCCACAGCGACAGGTGCGCCCACCCCCGCCGTGCATCGGGATGGGGGACATCTTCAAGTAGATCGAAGTCTCGGGTCAGGCAAACGACTTTGGCGTGGAGCCGAATGCTGCCGTCGATCTCTGCCCAGCCCTTGTCTATCCACTCCTGAGCGAAGTCTTCGTCGTCATGGTGTTGCGACAGGATCGGGTAGTGGGGGCGCGCTTCCCAGAGGTCGTTGGTTGACTCGAACGGCGACAGACGTAACATGCCGCTGCCGAGGATGCCAAAGACCGCCGTGTCCGCACTCGTGTAGTGAAAGAGTGATTCCGTTTCCTTCCGGCGCTGGGTCCGATTGATCTCGTTCATGATGGATGCGGGTCCGGCGTCCTTCACGAAAACCGAGTCTTCCCGTGGCATGGCCCTGCCCCTCTCGTGGTGCAGCCTGCGGGCCGCGGCTCGCTACTGTTTGTAACCGCCGGGCCGACTCCGCACGCGACCCGTCCTGTCCAGCCTGACCCGGCGGGTCCCCGCCCGCCTGGCGGGTTCCGTACATACTCAGTGCCGGGTAGCAGCAGGGCAGACACGCTGACCGCGACCTGCATACCTCGCTCACCGGACTCCTGGCCGGCCCCCAGCTCGTCCTGGATCGCGTTGCGGTCCGCCGCCTCGACGAGGCGCTGCTGGAGGACGTGCTGGGCGACGGCCGGCAGGTCCGTGTCCGGCAGCGCGGTGAAGCTGGCGGAGACGCGCTCGAACTTGGTGCCCTCGGGGGGCGGCTCGGGTAGTCCCAGGCGTCGGCAGGCCTGGCCGATTTCCTTGTGCGGGTGGTCGCACAGTCGCGGGACGACGCTCTCGACCAGGTCCGTGTCAGCCATCCTGCGGCTCTCCCAGCTTCCGGTTCGCCGCCGGCTCGACTCCGGCGGTGGCAGGCGATTGGTCTTGGTCGAAGAGTGACAGCTGTCCTGTCCCCGCGCCGCGGCCCTTTCGAACCCCGCCTTGGAGGGGAGGCTGTGGTCGCACTGCCCACCGGTCGGGGCGCAGGATGCGCTGCGCGGGCACGGGGTTGACCTCTCCGGCCAGGCGCTCGATGTGGGCCTGGACGAAGGTGGCGAGGGCGGTGGTGGTGATGAGGTCGGCGTCGAAGGTCTCGGTCCAGCCGTTCGGCATGATCTCGGCGCTCAGGTAGGGGCGGTGGCCGGCCTGGCGGAGTTGCTGAAGGACGGCCTGTTCGACGGCGTGGGCTTCGGCGCCGGTGGTGAAGTGCCAGTCCTGGGCCAGGGCCCAGCCGGCGCGGCGGTGGTGGTTGACGCGTTCGTTGCGTCCGGCGGTGCCGCCGATGCCGACCTTGACGGCGTTGTGCCGGTGGTGGTGCATGACGTACACGCGGGCGGGGGCGGTGAGGTCGAAGCCGTGGGTGGCGCAGAAGCGGCATCCGCCGCCGGTGCGGATCTTCGTGAGGGTGGGGGTTACTTCGCGGCCGCAGGTGGTGCAGCGGCAGCGCCATGGTGTCATCGAGGTGGTGTACGGATCCAGTGGTTCCAGGCCGGCGGCCCGCATGTCCGCGGCGGCGACGGCGGGGTCGGCCTTGCGGGCCTCGGTCGCGCGCACGTCCGCGCAGTGCCGGCACCCGCCCTGCCCGCCCAGGATGCCGCCGAGGGACGGCGCGGTGTCACGGCCGCAGCCGGTGCACCGGCACCGCCATGGACGTTGTCGGCGGCCGGAGTACGGCTCCAGGGGCTGCAGCCCGGCGGCGCGCATCAGCGCTTCGGCCTCATCCGCCGGCCAGCGACGGCGCCCGCCCTCGACAGCCGGGCAGTACGGGCAGGCCCGCAACCCGATACGCAGGTTGCTCAGCCGGATCTCCACCTGCCGCCCACAGCCGGTGTGGCGGCACTTCCACAGCTCCGCCGGGCCGGGATAGGACACCAGCGGCTCCAGGCCATGACCACGGACCTCCGCGTCCGCCTGCTCGCCGTCCGTGCGCGGAAGCGTCCGGCGGCGCCCCCACGCCCGGCTGATGCCCTCACCGGCCTTCCGGCGCCCGCACGGCCCACAGCCGCCCTGCCCGCGCTTCACGGAGCCGTGCGTGGGCGTGACCTCGGTACCGCACGTGGCGCAGCGGCAGCGCCAGAGGAAGTCCGTTCCGGGATACGGCTCCAGCGGCGTCAGGCCCGCCGAGCGCATCAGTGCCTCGGCCTCCTGCGGGTCGACGGGCGCGTTCGGTGCGCACCAGCGGCAGATCCCGACGCCGCGCTTGACGTTGGAGTGGCGGGCCTTCACCTCTCGCCCGCACGACTCGTGCCGACAGCGCCAGTGCGCCGTCGAGCCCGGGTAGGACTCCAGCGGCTCCAGGCCCACCGAGCGCATCAGGGCGGCGGCCTCGTCGGGCGGGATGCGCGCCGTTCCTGAGCAGTACCGGCAGCCGCGCTGCCGGCCGGAGGCGATGTTGCCCAGCCGGGGCGTCACCTCCCGCCCGCATTCCCGGTGGATGCACCGCCACGGCTTGTCCGTGCCCGGGTAGGCTTCCAGCGGCTCCAGCCCGGCCTCTCGCATGATCACCACCGGATCACGGGGATCCTTCCGCGGACGTCCCAGCGCCATGCCACTCCGATCCTCGCGCCATCCCCGCCGAGAGCATCTCAGCAGCCACTGACATACCGTCAGAATGGCTGGCTGAGAGAGTCTGTCCGTCCGGCGCGGTCGCCTTCCTCGCAGCACAGGTCATCCGGAGCGGCTGTGGCGGTATTGGTTCTGCGATGCCAGAAAAGCGGTTGGTTCCCAGTTGCAGAGCAGCCACTCGCCCTCCCATGGGTCGGGCACGGGATAGCCGGTCTCGTCCTCGCGAATCCATCGGAGGTCGGCTTCAGCCAGCTCGTGGCTGGCGAAGCGCAGGGCGACTCTGAGGGTGAGGGCCGCTGCCATACCGTGTTCGATGCGGAGGATCTCGAACGAGGTGAGAGCGAAACCTTCGTAGGAGTGCCGGACACGAAGAGGGGCCGCGTTGGCATGCTTCGCCCGCACCCCACGTGTCACCAGTTGGCTGATACCTCCGTAGTTCCGCCGCGTCCAGAAGGTGAGCAGCCTGTGTGCCCGCTCGTTGACCGGATGCGCCGCGAAGTCAGGGTCGGCCGGCAGGAGCAGTCGGGCATTCCACTGCTTCGCAACGCGATCAATCTTGGCCTGCTCGGCGGAGCGGGCGGCCACGCCAGCCAGATCCCTGAGTACGGAGGACCATGTCGGCGGCGTGACCTGACCTTTCAGGTTCTCCCTCTCGCGTGCTCGCGCCCAGTCCGCCACAGCGAAGAGCCGGTTCCATGCCTTGGTAGCGACGATGATGTTGTCGAAGTCGAGGATGCTGCCGTGCACGATGCCGTTGCGGTAGAGCTCGTACACCGGCTCCTCGTTGGTTGCGCTGCGCCCCTTGGTAAAGGTTTTGTGGGCGTTGGCCAGCCCCATGTGGTGGCCGACGACGCTGTCCCAGGCGTCCATTTCCTCGGGCTGTCGGGTATGCAGTCCGCGGCGAACAGTCTCGAACTCGTTGACGAATCCGTCCATGGCCGCGAGCAGGACCAGGACACAGGAGTAGTACCGGCCGGCGAAGTAGTCTTCCTTCGCCTTGTCGATGAGCCCGAAGCGCTTCCGCATCGCCGGAAGCTTCCTGAGGGAGTTCACCATGAAGAAAAGACGGTCACGGTCGTTGTGATAATCGATCAGCATCGCCTCGGCGCACTCGGCGTCCTGCGCGGAGTCAAGGATCGTGGCCACGGCCTGTACCAACATCATGTCGTGGAACACCCAGTTCCGGACACCCAGCAGTGCGTAGAACCGGTCGACCGTGTCCGCGATCTCTCGAACCTGCCGCTGCATCGCCTTCACGTCGCGGCCCTGCTGTGGGAGCACCCGGCACAGCGCGAGCTGCTGGCGCAGTTCCACGAACGACGGCAGGTCATGCGCAGATTCGTAGGTCATACCTGATGGTAGGACGCCCCTACGACAAGCCCGAAGGAGTTTCTCGCCCTACTCGCCATATCGGCCTCGGTAGGGGCGCGGCAGAAGGTGGAGGCCACGGAAGTGTGAAGTCCACGAGGCCAAATCACGCAGCGGGGCAGCGGGCTGGCCGCCCCAGGACGCAGCGTAGCGTGCAGTATCGGGGCGCGGCCCAGATCAGTTCGCTGGCTGCCGACGCTAGAGTCGCTGGCCCCGTCCGCCCCCACGGCCCGGGCCTCGCCAATCATCGCGTGCGCGCGGGCCTTGCGCAGGCTCAGCAGGGAGCGGGCGGTCGAATCCTGCGTACGGATGAGCGCGCGGTCCAGGACCGCGACGGCGGGGGCGCCCTCGCCGAGCCACATGCTCTGGTAGGCGAGGTCGGAGGGGTGTGTCCAGCCAACGGCTCTGGCCCGTAATCGGTGGTGACGCTGTGTGGTGGTCACTGGAGGAGGATGCGGTGGCGGAGCAGGGGGAACCCGGCTCGGCCGTGCATCTGCCTCATGATCCGCTTGGTTCGCGTGTTGACCCCCTCGGTGCGGCCGTTGCTGTAGGGGAGGGTGAGTCCGGCGTCGATGGCGGCGCGGTCGAGTTCGAGGCCGTTCGCGAAGGAGTCCAGCTGGGGTAGGTCGGCGGCGCGGACCGTGGCGATCCAGTCGGTGAGCTTGGCGCCGTTGCCTTCGGCCGGTGTCAGTAGCCTGGCGAACTCGCTGGTAAGGCAGGCGAGTTCTGTCATCTCGGGGCAGGCATTGGTGAGTTCCCGCAGGAATGCGGTGTCCTTGTCGCGCAGGTTCTCGGGGCGGGAGAGCAGGAGGCGGGCGAAGTGCTTCGGGGTGGTGACGGGCCTGTCGCCGTCGGCGCGCCCCTGGGTGATATAGCGGACCAGCAGGTTCGCGCTGCCGGTGTAGCCGAGTTGTCTGATCTCGCGCAGGAGGTGGGTGACGGGCACTGCGGGGTTCTCGGCCCGGCGTCGGCGCAGGTGGTCGCGGTGGGGGTCGACGAGCGTCGGCTTGTAGCGGGGTGCGCGGCGGTCGCCGGTGGGCTCTTTCATGCGGGCGTACCGCTTGACGGTGTTCAGGGCGACGTCGAGGCGGCGTGCGCATTCGAGCAGGCCGACACCCTGGCCGAGCAGGTCGTGGACTCGCTTCCAGCGTTCGCGGGTGGTCTGCTCGCGCACGCCCCCGGGCCGGACGGGGTTCACGGCGGTGGCCCAGCAGGCGGAGTGGGAGCGGACCTCGGCCAGGACCCTGTCGCACAGGTTCGACCAGAGGTGCCATCTGTCGCTGACCTGCACCGCCTCGGGCAGGGCCTGGCGGATCGCCTCGCCGTAGCAGCCGGATCCGTCCCGGCAGACGTACTCGACTCCGGGGTGCGCGCGCAGCCACGCGGCCAGGGCCGCGGCGGTGCGGCCTGGCAGGACGTCGATCCGCTCGCCGGTCTCGGCGTCGATGATCACGGTCGCGTAGCGGTGCCGGCGCTTGAGGGCGAAGTCGTCGACGCCGAGCACCCGCGGTACTCGCAGTGGCGGCAGCACCTGGCGCATCAATAGCCGCAGAGCGGTCGAGCGGGAGATCGCGCACGTCAGCGCGCGGGAGAGACGGGCGCCCGCCCGGCCCGCTAACTCCTGCACCACCGAGCCGAGTTGGTCGGCCAGCCGGCTGGTGCGGCGCTGGTAGCGCTCCACCACGCCGGGGACCTGCTCGCGGAACGTCTGCCACGGGCAGCCGAGCACCGGGCACACCAGCCACCGCAGCCGCACCGACACCACGACCCTCCGCCCGTCGACCGGCACGTCCGCGATCATTCGCCCGTGGAAGCCGTGCACCCACCCTGTCGGCCGCCCGCACCCCGGGCACGGCACCGGATCCTCCCGAGTCCGCGCCGACACCCGGATCACCTCGACCTCGTCTGCCACGCCCTCGACGACCAGGGCCGACAGGCCCGAAAAAACCACACCCACAAGCTCGTTGACATCACGCACACCATGCCAACGACGGCAGTCACACTTGGTCACCACCGATTACGGGCCAGAGCCGATGACCGTACAGACCCGAGAAGACACACACGGTTGCGCAGTAGTGACCGTCCGGGGACACCAGGCCGTCCGTGTGACAGCGATGAGAGGCCTCGGCCTCTGCCTGTGCAGACGTGGCCTGGTGGGCCTCGCAGCTCGTCGCCTGTCGGCAGGCGCCCTATCTGCACCCGCGGCGTGTTGTCTTCGGCCGACTCGACGGGGTCGAGGCGACGTGAGGGCTGTTGATCGCGCCGACAGGCTGCCGCCGACGCGGCTCCCGGGAGGGGCAACCTGCTCAAGTCCTTGTCCCTCCGTGCGCTCAGTGCATCAACGCGGCTTGGTCGGCGTGTCCTTGGCTTCATCCGCGAGCAGTGAACGGACGGTCTCATGGTACCTGTGCGCCAGATCCAAGGCTCGGCGTGCTTGTGGCGTCAGGTCGGTCTGCCCGCTCGCCTCGGCGTCGTCGTTGGTGGACCGCTCCGTTGGGGGTGGGCCTGCCGGGGCGGCTGCGCGGTCGGCGCGGCCGGCGTAGAGCTCCAGCAACTTGCGCTCGTCGACGGCCAGCAGCTGTTCGAAGGACTCGAGCCAGTCCTGCACGGCATCGGTCGGTTCGTTCGCGGTCTCTTCATCGGTCAGCGCCGCGAGGACCTGGTGGTGGAGGCGCTCAAGGGCGGAGAGCCCGTTGCCTTGTTGGAAGCCGTACACAGGTGCGTCGATGCTGGTCAGGATCTCTGCCATTTGCTTCGCGCCCGGCGGCGGCCACCCGTTCGGCCAAGCGGTGCGGTGCGCCCACAGGTCGAGGACGGCACGCCGGCACTGCTCGGCCGCGTGGGTGGCCTCTTCTGCCGTCCCGGTCACCCGTGCATGGTCGGCCGTGGTGATGAGTTCGGCGATGTGGTGGGCAAGCCATTTGGTGAGTGTGTCGCCGGTTCCGGCGGGGTCGAGCTCGTGGAGGATCTTCTCCCCAAGCCTCATCAGGTCGGCGTCAGAGAGCGCTGACCCGTCCGGCTCCGTCGAGGAGGTAGAGCCTGCTGCGCTGGATCCTGGCTTTTGCGGATCCGTCAGATCTGAGGTCAACCTGTACCTCCACGATGAGCTGCATATCGGTGGCTGCGAGGAACCCGAGCAGTTGCTGGCGAGCGACGGTAATGCGGTAGCCCGAGGACTGGACCCGCCGGATCGAGTATCGCGTGTCGAAGTCCTCGTCGGACCACAGCGTGGTCCACGTTAGGGGGCGTCCCGTCGGGCCGAGCAGGGCAAGGCCGCTGGAGTCGACGGTGCACGCGGCCCACTGTCGGAATTCATCACCCGGTAGGGGGAGTTCCCAGGCCAGTCCGCGGGCTTGGTGATCGAGCCCGTCGAGGCCTTCGCGCTCGTAGGGGCCCGCGGCAAGCCAGCCTCGTAGCTGGAACGGCCCGTGATCGACCTCGGCGTTGTCATCACCGAGCATCGGCAGTCTCCAGGAGTGGGGGTCCTTCGCGGCCTGGAGAGCGCGCTGGAGTGCTCGTGCGTGGGCCGGGCCGACGAGTGCCGATCTGATCAAGGCGGTGCCGCGTTCGCCAGGACGGGCGACGTCGGTGCTCGCCGCGACGCACACGTGCTCTGCAAGGGCGCCTTCTGTCAGGCCGAGCAGGGCCTCGAAGTCGGCGGGCCGAGTGCCGAGCCACTTATCCAGCGGCCGAGTGCCGAACAGGGCGGGCTCTGCCGGGATCGCGGAGCGCAGGTCGGCGCGCCAACTGGTGGTGGACATCGGGAGGTGCCCAGAGAGCCAGTGCATCCACGGGTCGTGGCCGTCCTCGTCGTACTTGCCGATGCTCACCGGGGCTCCGCTGTCCGCCAGTTCACCGGCGGCGAGCATCATGGCGTGGTACTCCATGTAGAGGTGGAGGCTCTCCTCCGGCGGGATGGTCCCGTGACGGTGCATCATGCGTCCGGCTGTTTCCTCGTCGCGCAGCTCCCGGACGTCGGTCATCCAGTCGTCCTTGGAGAGCTGCCACTCCTCGACGATCCACCGCTCGGCCCGTTCGCTGACGTCCGCGATCTCCATGCCGAAGACCCTGGCGAGGGGCGCGAACCAGTACGGCAGGGTGTCGATGGCATCGAAGGCGTAGCGGGCGCCTGTCCGGTTGCGGTTTTCGTCTCCGAGGGGGCGGTGGCGGTCTCGGGGTGTGTGGCAGGAGGTGGGGCGGTTCGCCCAGGCGAGGTCGCCGGGGTCGCCTCCGGGGGTAGCTGCGGCGAGGGTGAGCGCGGTGGTGCGGGCAAGTTCCCTGATCTGGGCGTGCGGGAGGGTGCGGTCGGTGGCGATCGCGGCGATCGCCGGCAGGTGGCGGGCCAGAACGGCGGGGTTCTCGTCGGCCACACGCTGCAGGACGGTGAGCAGCCACACTCGGGCCGACAGCCAGTAGAAGTGGAGGTCGGGGCTGCGGAACGCTCCGGCCGTGGTGCTGTGCAGGTATGTGGCCAGGCAGTCAGCGAGGGCCGGGGACAGGGGGCTGTGGGTGTCGAGGAGCAGGCCGCGGGCGGTGTGGGCGGCCTGCCAGCGGACGGCCTTGCGTTGGTGTCCGAACGCGCTCCATAGCAGCGCGCCGACGATGTCGGCCGGCGTGGTCGCGGGCGGCAGGTTCGGGCCGGGTTGCGTTGCGGCGGGGAGCAGGGGGCGGAGTTCGCGGGTGGCGGCGTCGGCCGCCTCGTGTGGTTCGGCGAGTTCGGCGAAGACGAGGGCCAGGTTGATCATGTGCCCGGCTGTCAGGTGCGGCCGGCATTCGTGGATCGCGGCGAGGAGGTCGCCGCGCAGGGTCTGTGTCGTGGCGAAAGCGCTGAATGCTGCCAGCAGGAGGTGCGGTGCGGTGCCGTGGGTGAGCTGCGGCAGGTGGCGGTTCAGGATGCCGGGCAGCGCCTGGGCGGCCCAGGTCCGCACGTCAGCCCATGCCTGCCAGGTGCGGATGAGTTCGGCGATCGCCATCAGGGCGGCGAGAGTGTCGATCTCGTCGTTGCCCATCAGGGCGAGGGTGGCGTCGAGGGCTTGGAGGCGCTCCTGGGGTGGGGTGTTGTGCACGCTCGCGGCGATGAGCTCCGCTAGTTCCTGGCGGTTGGGGTAGGTCTGGAGGAGGCCGTCGAGAAAGGCACTGTCGGCGAGCTGCCTCCATGCGGGTGCGCCGGCGGCGGGTGCCTTGGCCTGGCGCATGCGGCTCGCATAGGCCTGCTGGCGGCGCTGGGAGAACTCGTCATAGGTCCAGAACGGCATGACCGGATCGAGCATGGCGTGCAGTTCGCTGTCGGTGACGCGGTTGTCCTGCTCCCAGTCAAGCAGGTCTTGGGCGAGGCCGGGCTGTTGGACCGCGGGCACGCTGGAGCGCAGCCATCGGGCGGTGCGTCGCAGTTCCCTGCGGGCCAGGCTGATCCGCTGGGCGTCCTTGGGCAGGGCGTCGAGGAGGGTCAGGGTGGTTGCGGTCCGCTGTTCGGGGTCGTCGATCAGGTGCTGCAGGTGGAAGGCGTCCTGGGGGGTGAGGAATCCGGTGGCGACGGACGCGGTGATCAGTGGGGTTACGGCGTCCGCGAGGGTGTGGCGCGTTTCGTCGTCCCAGCGGCTCGCGGCCGCGAACGCGGTGGCCGGGCTGAGGGCGGCGGCTGCGTGCAGCAGGTTCTGGTAGGGGACGGCGTCCTCGTCCGCGGCATGGCTGGCTGCGGTCTCCCCTGCCGCGAGGAGGCGCTCGGCGAGGTCGGTCGCCTGCTGCTCGGAGCAGGCAGGGGTGCCCCGGGCCGCGAGGCGGGCGTGGGCGCTCAGCAAGCGGGCACCGTTGTCGTCGATCCCTGCGGCGGCTTCCGTCGCACGGGCGAAGTACATCTCACCGAGGTGAGGTGACACTTGCCCGGCGTGCTGGGCGCAGGTGGCCAGGAGGTCGACGCGGCCTGCCGCGGTGTGCTGGTGTTCCTGGGTGTGGGTGACTGCCCGTTCGCACAGGTCGGCGGCGAGGGCTTGGTCGGCGTTGCGGGTGTTCAGGGTGGCGGCCATGTCGAGCCACAGCCAGGGGGTCTGGCTGTGGAGGAGGACCGGGCCGCGGTCGGCGAGGTCGCGGAGCAGGCCGGGGTCGCTGGTGTGCGCGCCGGCGGCGAGGATCGCCTCGGTGGCCAGCAGTGCCCAGGCCCGGTATGTCTTCGCGCCGCGGAACCACCGGTGGACGGCGCTGTCGTCCTGCCGCCGGAGTTCGTCCGTGATGGCGGACGGGAGGGCGTCGGTGTCTTCCGCGAGGATCGCCTGTGCCCGGAGCATGCACATGCGCAGCAGTGGGGTGGCGTGGTCCAGCCATTGCTGCCGGTTGTGGGAGTGGCGGCCGCTGCCGGTGCGGTCGTTGGGGTCTGGCCTGAGGTGGCTGGGCAGGCAGGCGGTGATGTCCGGGTCGCGGCCGTCGAGGGCGGCGAGCAGGGCGTGTTGGCGCAGTGCCAGAACGGTGCCCGCCTCCGGGTGCCGCATCTCGGACGGGAAGTCGTAGGTGGGGCGGAGCCAGTGCTCGGTGAGGTGCCGGGCGAGGGCGCGGTCGCCGTGCTGGGCGGCGCTCTCGCACAGTTGGACCTGCCAGGCACAGGCCTGTGCGGCTGGTGCGTCCAGGCAGGCCTGGGCGCATGCGTCAATCCAGGTCTTGTCCGAGGTGTCGAGTCTGGCGCTCAGATAAGCGATGAAGGGGGCGTGGTAGAGCGGAGGGATGTTGAGAGACTCGAGGTCGGCCCGTGCCTGCTGCGGGGTGGTGGAGGGGGCGGTCGTGTGGGCGAGGGCTGCCGCGGTGTCGAGCAGGTGGGCGGGGTTGGACCAGCGCCTGATCCAGTGGGCCGCGGCCCCGGGACCTGACAGCAGGTGGTGGGCGTGCGCGCCGGCCGCGAGGTCCTCCGGTTCCAGAGACCATTCCCAGGTTTCGCGGGAGGGCAAGTCTGCTCGGCGCTGCAGCCATGCTTCGGCGTTGCGTAGGTGTTCGCGGGCCTGCTCGTGGGTGGCGTCGTCGTGGGCGAGGACGGCTGCGGCGTGCATGTGGGCCGGACCGAGCCACGGCTGCGATGTGTCGCGTACCAGCCGGCGGGCGAGGGTGGGGCGGTTGCTGTAGCGGGCGGCGAGGCTTGGTCGGCTGCGCAACAGTTCGGTCAGGGCGGTGGTGGAGAATGTGGCGGTGCAGGTCCGGATGACCAGGCGTACGGCCTGGCTGCCGGTGCTGCTGTTGGCTGCTGCCCGCAGGGCGAGGTCGATGCGGCGGTCGCGGACGTCGAGGCGGTCGAAGCCGTCCGGAATGCCGGCGGGCTCGGGCTCGTCGAGGACGAGGTCGATGATCTCGTCCTCGCGGCCGGCGTCGTAGAGGTGGTCGGCGACATGCGTGGCCGCGTCGGGATCTGTGGCGCGTGTTGCCAGGAACAGGTCGGCAAGGCGGCGGTGGGCCTCCCGGAGGTCGTCTTCGGTGAGCACGCCCATGACGTACGCCTCGAAGTCCTCGTCGCGGAAGGCGATGGTGTCGTCTTCGAGGGTGACGCCGGGCTGGAGGCCGTGGGCGAAGGCGGTGATCTGGGCGGTGGTGACGCCGAGAGCCTGCGCGAGGGCTTCGATCCGCACGGGGCGGGACAGGGCTGCCAGGAGCGCGAGCCATCGAAGACCGCCCGCGTCGGTACCAGTGGTCTGGAGCGCCGAGTTGACCAGGTCTTCAAAGAGGTGGTCCGGAGTGGTGCGGCACTCGGCGAGGATGTGGGGGATCCCGTCGCCTTGGGTGGTGGCGATGCTGAGTGCGTAGAACTGGGTCCGGGGATTTCCTGCGGTCGCCTCGTGGAAGAGCACCGCCTCAGCGTCGGTGGCGCCGGGCGCGTAGCGGCGCAGGTGCGCACCGGACAGGGACCGGTCGAAGGGGCGCAGCGCGACGGTCGCGGTGGCTCCTTGGGTGAGTTGGGAGATGCGGTGCGAGCGGGCGGTGAGGATCAGGCTCGTCCGGTCGGGCAGGATCAGGTCGCGCAGCCCTGGCAGGAAGCCTCGCTCCTGCTTCCGTTCGGCGGCGGTGGCGGCGTTGTCCGCGGCGTCAACGGCCAGGACGAGACGGCCTGTCTCGGGGAGTGTGTCGGCGGCCTGCTGGAGGGTGCGGGTGAACTGCTCCCACAGGTCTTCCTCGTCGCGGGGCGCTTCCAGGAGCAGCGGGGTTCCGCAGGCTTTCGCGAGGTCGTTGGTGACCTGGGTGATGAACCTGCGTGGACTGTGGCGGCCCTGCCCGGAGTGGAGGTAGCCACCGGCGCCGAAGCAGTCGTACATCACGACGACCGAGCCGGGCGGCAGGTTGTCCTGGAGCTGGGTCATGGTGGTGGACTTGCCGGCGCCGGCGCCGCCGTGGACGAGGACTCTTGCGCGGGGTGTGGCGAGGGCTGCGGCGGCGATCTCGCGGGCGCTGGGCGCGGGCAGTGGGTCGTCGACCTCGGCGAGCATCGGCGGGGCGGGATAGAGGGTATGGGCTCCGGGGATGCCGAGTGCGGCCAGGACGTCCGCGCGGCGGATGCCGGGCCGGTGGGCGAGGTCAGGAAGGGCGTGCCGCCGGATGAGGTCGAACAGCTTCAGCGCGGAGGTGTCGGGCTGGCCCGGGGAGTGGGCGGACATCGCGGTGCGTACGGCGAGTTCGAGGCTCACGCGGCCCTGCTGCCCGCAGTCCGAAAGGTCCAGCACTGTCAGGAAGTCGCAGAAGCCGCCGCTACCCAGGTCGCCCTTCAGGTTCTGGTAGAGCGTGTCGATGACGGTGCGGTCCTGGTCGGTGAGCGCACTGAGCAGAACAGCCGCCTGGAGGGGGCCAGGGGCAGCGGCGATGGCCTTCTTGGCTGCTTCGACCGCCTGCACCAGCCGGGCGTCCGCCGGTTGGTTGCTGACCAGCCGGATGGTCAGGACACGCAGTGCGTGGTCTCGGCCGTGGACTTTTGCGAACTTGGCCCAGACGTCGGCGAGGTCACGGATGACCGCGCGGGCGGTACCGGTCGGTTTGCCGGTCACCGAGCTGGTGCGTTGCTTGATGTGGCACAGCCGTGACGCCGTCCACGCCTTGTCGGGGCTGGTGGTGCTGTGCTTCAGCTGGGAGACGACGAGTGCGGTGGCCGTCGTGGCGTCCTCGCCGCCGAAGTACTCGGCGGCGTCGGCCGCCTCGTAGATGTCATCCGGATCGTCGACGTGCACCAGGCCCTCGACCGTGAGTACACGCAGCGTGCTCGCCGGGTCGATCAGGGCCAGTGCCCGCCTGGACGCCCACCAGAAGTGGTAGTCGTCACCGGCGTTGGACTCTCGTGCTCCCGTGATGTCCCTCCTCAGTCATCGGAGATTGTTTCAGACCGCGCCCGCGCGTGTGGGGTGGCCGGGCGATGGGCTGGCTCGTTCCTGTGGTTGAGGTCCCGTGGCTGCTAGGCACGGATGACATGTTCGGTCAGGTGTGCGAGGACGGTGTGGTTGGCCTCCCAGCCGTCGGGGATCTTGGACGCGGCTCCGAGGTGGATGGGGTCGTCGGAGGGGTGGGCGTCGAGGAGTTCGGGGATGCCGGCGCGCGCAACGACGATGCAGGCGTGGCGGTGCCGTGAGGTGAGGACGCACAGGCGGCCGGCTTCCAGGTGGAATGCGGAGGCGTCGCTGCGACCGGAGAGGGGGTGCAGGACGAGCGTGATGGCGAATTCCCGGCCCTGGAGCCGGTTGGCGGTGTCGACCGTGACCCCCTTTAAGCGGGGGTGGTGATGTGCCAGGAGCGCTCGGATGTGGTGCGCCTGGTCACGGTGTGCGGTGCCGATGGCCAGGTCGCCCGGTTCGAGCTCCTTCCCTTGGGCGTGGTCTTCGCACGTGGCGGTGGCGCGCCGGATCATCAGCCGCTCGGCGAGGCCGAGGACGGCGTGGAAGGCCTCCGTGTCGAGGCGGTGGGTGAAGCGGGCCGGGAGTTCCAACAGGGCCCAGCCGGTTCGGGCGGCGTGCTCGACGACGGCGTCCAGATGGCTGCGCATTCCGAGCGCGGGGAAGGTGACGGTGCGGGCTTCGGGCGGGCTTCCGGCCTGGAAGTCGTTGAGGGGGTAGAACGCGTCGCTGATGACGGACACGGCTGACGGTGGCAGGCGCCAGGACACGGGCAGTGAGTGGACGGGCAGGTCGTGGTTCTTGTCGAGGAGGACGGCGACCGCGCTGTTCATCGGATTGTGGGTCAGGCCCTCCCAGCGGCGGGTCTCGACGACGGAGAAGGGGTCGAGCTGACCGGGGTCTCCGACGAAGAGCGCCCTGTCGAAGACGCGCGCGGCCAGGCGCAGGAGGGTGTCGGAGCGCATCTGGTAGGCCTCGTCGATGATCGCCCACGGCCACGGGGAGTCGGTGACGGTCGTCCACTTCATCGCGGTCCCCACGATGACCCGGGCGTCGGAGAAGTCCTGGACGCGGTCGCTGACGTCGACGCCGGGGAGGGCCGTCAGGTCGGCCGGGACGATGTGCTCGCGTGCGGTCAGACGGCCGATCCGCAGGTCTGGGTGGTGTTGGGCGAGCCGCCGTACGAGGTCGTCGACCTGGCTGTTGGTCTGGGCGATGACCACGCACGGTTCCCCGGACCGGGCGAGGTCGGCGGCGGCCCGGACCACCAAGGAGGATTTGCCGGCGCCGGGTGGGGAGTCGACGACGAGTCCGCGCTGGGTCAGGGTGCGGAGCTGACCGAGGACGGCGCGGGTAACCCGGTCGGCGTCCTCCTGCGGCTTGGTGGGGCTCACCGTTCCTCCCCTTCGTGGTCGGGGTGTTCGGGCGGGGGGCCGCCGTGGGTCCAGGGCGTCTGGTTCCGCGGCGGGAACTCCGGCAGCCGGTAGTGGTCCGGTGCCGCGGTGAACGTGAGCAGGTCGCCGGGGTCGGGGAGGACGTTGTAGTTGGGGCGGGACTCGGGGCCCATCCCGGCGGTGATCTCCAGCTGGACCTGGGTGGTGTCGCTGCCGGGAGCGATGTCGCAGATCTTGTAGCGGGCGTTGCGGTGCGCGTGGCAGGCGAGGAGTTGACCGGGCTCCATGCTCACCGGGTCCGCGGTGGACACGGTGAGCATGGGGCGCCACTGCCGCCGGGTCTTGGGCCTGACACAGCGGTCGGCGTCGACGATGGTGACCGTCCCGGCGAAGGCTCGTCCTGCGGTGCGCAGTTCCGCCCTTGCGAACGGGTCGTCCATCGCGCGTTCGGTGTCGAAGGCGGCCGTGGCTTCTTCTCTGCGGGCCAGGCCGACGGCGGCACTGACGGCCTGGTCGCGGGCTGCCTGGGGGCGTCCGTCCTGGATCAGGTAGGTGCTGAAGTCGGTGAACACGCTGCGCTCCTTGTTCCAGCGGCGCGCGGTGCTGTCGGCTTCGGGCAGGGCGTGCAGCAACGTGTAGGCCTGCCACATCAGGTCCCACGTCGGTTGCAGGTAGTGGGCCAGCAGCCGCTCGAGGTCCTGAAGGGCGCGGGGTTGTGCCGTGGTGCGGGCGTACTGCTCGAACAGGGGTGCCAGTTGCTCGGTGTCGAACCTCGCGTCGGTGGCCGGTCCTGCGGGTCGGTGGGTGTCCGGGTGTTCCGCCGCGAGGGCGGCGTCGCGGCCTGAGGCGGCGTCACGGGGTGGGTCGATCCAGGCCAGCAGGAGGGTGAGGTCCTCGTCCTCGAGCGGGCTCTGGCCGGTGATCCAGTGCATGGTGAGGAGGCCGGTCAGGGGGACGAGGGCGCAGGAGCCGGGGATCTCGGCGCGGTCGGCGAAGTGGGTGAGCCACTGTCCCAGGCGCGGGACGCCGTGTTGGGCGGGGATGTCGGTGTCGGCGGGGCGGAATCGCAGGTCGCGTCCGAGCCTGTCCAGGTACGCCACGGTCTTCGGGTTGGGCACGAGGATCTGGGGGGCGTCGGTGTAGCGCCGGCGTGCCGGTCTGTTGGTGCCGGCGGGGATCTGCTCGCTGCGCTGTTGGTGTTCGTCGATGTAGGCGGTGACGGTCGCTGCGAGGGCGCCGAGCATGGGGGCGGTGCTGCCTGAGGGTGGGGCGACCAGGAGCTGGGGGTGGCGCGGGTCGGTGCCGAGCATGACCGCCAGGGGTCGGGCTGCCGGCCCGGTCTGTTCGAGGGGAAGCATCATCAGGGGGCGGTCGCTGAGGTGCAGGTGGCGCAGTTGGCTGGTGGGAACGGCGTTGCCGGTGGCGGCGGCGCGCATGCGCAGGAGTGAGGCGAGCAGGCTCATGCGAGGCCTGCCAGGAGGTCCGCGTGGACGCGGTGGGCGTGTCGTAGGGCCTGGGTGATGTCGGCCTGGTCGCGTGAGGGGTGCAGGTTGCCGTCGGTGAGGGCCAGGACCGTGGCGGTGGTGTCGATTCCTGCGGTGTCGTCGCGGACCTTGGTTCCCAGGGCGCCGGTCGTGCCCCGGTTGCGTGCCTCGCTGCGGCAGTAGAAGGCGAGGTCGCAGTGCTGGCGGCAGCCGGGGGTGTAGAGGGGGCGGGTGGCGGTGAGTGCGTCGGTGAGTTCGCCGTGGGGCCGGGTCGGGGTGTTGTCCGGGCCGGCGGCGAGGTCGAACGTGGTTCCGGGGGGAAGGCGGTCCAGCAGTTCGGGCAGGCGCCGCAGTCTGCCGAGAAGCCGGCTGAGGGATTTGATCTTCTGGCGGGCGTTGACGAGTGTCGCAACGGGTCGGCTGGAGAAGTTGAGCGGGTTGACCAGGATCACGGAGTCGCTGACGCACTCCGGGGGCAGGTCCTCGTCGGCGAGGAGTTCTTGCAGGGCCAGTACGTGGGCGGCGGCCTGGGTGACTGCTGCGGTGAGTTTGGCGCTGTCGGCCTGCCCGTCGATGACGGCGAAGGGCTTGATCTCCACGATGTGGAAGGTTCCGTGGTGCTGGAAGGCGACGACGTCGGGCTCCAGGTAGACCTGGTGGCCGGCGACGGTCAGCCGGAGCACGGGGTGGTCCAGCAGGATGCGGGGGTCGGAGGTTCCCTTCGCGGCGCTGAGGATGCGGGACCGGGTGTGGGCATGGCGTAGCGGCAGGGGGGACGGGCTGTCGCTGCCGACGCTGTTGACGTCCTCGTAGCTGACCTCAGGGATGGTGAGGCCGAGGGTCTCGCGGAGCAGTCGGACGAGTTCGGCGCCGCCGTGGACGGTGACCCGGTGCTCGAAGGCTGCTGCGTGGTCGAGCGCGAGCCGGCTGCTGCGCAGGGGGCGCGACAGGCCCAGGTGGGTGGCGAGGGCGTCTTTGTCGACGCCGGCTGCGTCCAGGAGGGCACGTCGGTCGCAGCCGGGGTTGGCGGTCAGTGCTGCAAGGGTTCGGGCGTTGTGCGGGACGGGCGGGCGGGAGCCCCGCAGGGCGTCCAGTCGTGCGTCGAGCGGGTTCACCGGGTTCCTCGATGGAGCGGGGCACGGCGAGCGGTGCTGCCGGGGGGAGGGTGTCAGGAGGTGCGGCGTTGGCGGGCGGCGTCGTGCAGGGTGCTGCCGAAGATCTGCTGTACGTCGCCGAGTTGGTCTCGTGCGCGCCGGGCCGCTTCGGTGCGGGTGTCGGCGTCGTCGTCGGCGTGGATCGCCAGTTCTGCTGCGGCGGTGTGCCGGAGTGCGTCGAGGTCGAGGGGGCCACGGAGCGGGTAGTCGGGGATGTTGCGGCCGCAGCGCAGGAGGAGTTGCTGGACGGCGGCGGGCAGGGGGGCGTCGCCGGGCAGGCGTTCGGCCGCGTCCGCGAGGTGCATGGTGGAGGTCAGGAAGTTGACACGGTGGGTGAGGGGTCCGATCAGGCGTTGTTCCAGCGGCCATGTGCTCAGGGCGAGGAGGGCTCGGGCCGGGGAGAGGAGGTCGAACGTCAGGGCGGAGCACACGTAGTAGTTGCGGTTGTAGGGGGCGTTTCGGAAAGACCGTTCCTCGTCGCGGCGCAGGGTGGTCAGCCGTGCTGTGTTCAGGGGGCGGGAGAGGAACGCCTCGTGGACCTCGCTGAGGATCCTGGGTGCGGTGGGGACGGCGGTCAGGGTCAGTGCCTGCTGGACCTGCTCGCGGACGGGTGCGTCCCCCCAGGTGCGATCGGGGGCCGGGGGTGCGGCCGGCGGCTGGGGCCGCTGGGGTTCGCCGCCCGGGGTGAACAGTGCGTTCCAGGCGCTCTGGGTGCGCTGGAGTTCCTGGCGCAGGGTGGTGAGCTGGGCGCTGTCGTGCTGCTCCTGCGCCTGCCGCATCGCGTGTTGCAGGCGCTGCATGTGGGCCTCAAGAGCGTCCAGGTGCTCATGCATCCACGCATGCTAACAGCAAGTCATCGCTCCTGTGCTCCCTGTAATTCTCATGTACACTCCGTCACGACCTGAGCACCAAGAGTGCTCATTGGGCTTTCGTAGACAGAAGGGCTCATGCAGGCATGAGCAGACTGCTCCACACCTCCGACTGGCACCTGGGCCGGACCTTGTACCGGCACCCGCTCGAGGAGGACTTCGATGCCGTCCTGGCCGAGATCGCCGGCATCGCCCGCGAGAGCGAACCGGACCTGATCGTCCACTCCGGCGACCTGTTCGACTCCTCCCGCCCCACGTCCCGGGAGCTGATGCGTGCCATGCGCGCTCTGGACGAACTGGCCGCCGTCGCACCCACCGTGGTGCTGGCCGGCAACCACGACTCCCCCGCGTACTTCGAGTTCCTGGCCTACATGAGCGGCCCGTCCCGCGGCCGGGGGCTGTTCTTCACCGACCGGCTGCGCGCCCCGGACGAGGGAGGCGTCCTCACCTTCGACACCTGCGGAGGGCAGCAGCGGATCCGCCTGGCCGTGATGCCGTACGTGCATCCCAACCGGTTCTGGCAGCCGGCCTCGGTGTTCGGCGTGACGTACGCGGACTACGCGGCGGCGATGCGCGGTGTGCAGGCAAAGCTGACAGCCGGTCTGCGCGAGGGCTACGACCGCGACCGGGACGTGCTGGTGTTCGCCGCCCATGTGTTCGTCGCCGGGTCGAAGCCCTCCTACAGCGAGCGTTCCGTGGACATCGACGCGGCCTACGCGACCGCCGCCGCGGACCTGCCGGCGGTGTCGTACACGGCGCTGGGGCACATCCACGCTCCGCAGGCCGTTGCCGGGGCGCCGGGTACGGCCCGCTACGCCGGCAGTCCGCTCCAGTTGGACTTCGGCGAGGCCGACGAGACCAAGAGCGTCGTGATCGTCGACGCCGATCCCGGACGGCCCGTTCGAGTCAGGACCCAGCGGCTGACGAGCGGCAGGCGTCTGGCCAAGTTCGAGGGAACGCTGGAGGAGCTGCGGGCCATGGCGCCCCAGTACGAGGGGGCTTTCCTCAAGGCGGTGATCGTCGGTGAGGAGCCGAATCCGCTGCTGGTCGGCAGAGTGGCCGAGATCGTCCCGAAGGCGATCCTCATCAACGCCGTACCGGCGGTCGTCGCCGCTCCCGGGGCCGTGGTCGATGCCGGCACCGACGAGGAACCGGACCTCCCCGAGTCCCTGCGGGCCTACATGGAGACCAAGGACTTGGGCGAGAGCACGGTGAAAGCCGCCGTCACCGCGTTCACGGGCCTGCTCGCCGAGGTGGACCACGAGACACCGCCGCCGTCACCGGCCGAGGACATGCTGCAGGCCGCGCTGGAGCGCACCTGGACGGAGGCCCCGTGAAGGTCAACCGGCTCACCTTCCAGAATCTCCGCAGCTACACCGACGAGTGCAGCCTCGACTTCACCGGCAAGAGGCTCGTCGCCATCCTGGGCAACACCGGCGCGGGCAAGAGCACGCTCCTCGAAGCGGTGATCTTCGCCCTGTACGGGCGAAGTTCGTGGGCATCGGACGGCTACGAGCTGATCAGCAACGGCTGCGAGGAGATGACCGTCACCGTCGAATTCACCGTGGACGGCTTCGCCTGGCGGGCGCGGCGCGCCATCTTCGCGAACCGCAAGGACCCACAGGCCGTACTCGAGCCCGTGATCCCCGGGACCGCCGCCACGGTCGACAACACGCGAGCGGTGACCCGGGCAATCACCCAGATCATCGGACTCGACTGCGAAGGCTTCGTCAGCACGGTCATGCTGCGCCAGGGCCATTTCGACACGCTCCTCAAGGCCACCCCGGCCGATCGCACCCTCCTCCTGCGCAACCTCTTCGGAATCACCGAGCTGGAACGCGTACGCAAGCACATCCTCACGCGGATCGACCGGCTCAACGGGAGCATCCTCACAGCCCACAAGGCCCGCAAGGGACTCCTGGACGATCCACGTGCCAGCGCTGCCCGCGCCGAACAGGACCTGGAACGCACCCTCGCCGCCGCACGGCAGCGCCGCGAACGGCTCGACCGTCTGCGAGGTGCCCAGATCCGCGCCGCCGAGTGCGCGCATCACAAGTCCGCCCTGGACAAGGCGGCCCGGTCGCTGCGGGAGCGCCGCGTCGCCGACGCCGGTGCCACCATGGCCGCACTCGCCCAGGTGAAGGAGAGCCTCGACGCCGAGGAGCTCGTCCTCAAAAGCACGGAAGCCGACCTGGTACTGCAGTTGGCGGCCTCGCAGGCCGCCCTGGACGCGGCCGCCCTGGAGGACGTCACAGTCCGCTCCCTGTCCACCGCCCTGGCCGTGCTCTCGCCCCTTCCCGACCGCGTCACCGACCTGAGCACCCGGGCCCAGCGGCTGGAGCAGGAACAGCTCCAGCACCGCGAGCAGGAGCAGGACGACGCGGCCGCCGCCCAGGAGCTCGCGCAGCGTGAGGAGCGCGCCGTCCTTCTGCAGGAGGCGACCGAGCAGGACGAGCGCGCCGTCGCCGAGATGCGTGCGGACGCCGACCGGATCCAGGACGGTGTCCGAGCAGCCCTGCAGGAGGCCTCCACCGCCGCAGGGCACCGGCAGTCGGAGCACACCATGCTCGGGCAGGCCGAGGACCTGCGTGCTCGCAACGCCGGCCAGCAGGAGGAGCTGGCCGGGCTGCGCAGCTCCTACGACGCGGCCCAGGACGCCCTGGTGGTGTTGCAGCGCAGCGAGGCGGCCCACACCGCCGGTACCCACCTGGCCCCGGGCGACGCCTGCCCGGTCTGTGTCCGGCCCCTCGGCGAGGGCTTCATCGCGCCGGAGCCGTTGGACGGCACGGCTCTGGGCCGGGCAAAGCGCGCTGTCAGCAAACACATGACGGCCCTCAACAAGGGCACGATGGCGCACGCGGAGGCCGACTCCCGGCTCAAGGCCACCGTCGAGTCCGCCGACACGCACCGGCACCAGTACCTGGCGGCGGACGAGCGCATGGAAGCGGCGCTGCTGCAGGTGCAGGGGTGGATGGAGGCAGTGCGGTCCGGCGCGGATCCTGCCAGGGGCGCCGCGTTGGACACGATGCGCCAGGACGTGTCGGCCCAGGCACGCGAGCTCTGCAGGGGCACCCCGCAGACCCCGTCCCAGATCGCCGCCGCCGTGGTCTCGATGGTCCAGCCGCTGCGCGAGGCGGAGATGGACCGTGCTGCGGCGCTGAAGGCCTCCCAGGCGGAGTTCGTCGCGGCGCAGACCGCAAACGAGGTTGCGCGGGCCGACCTCAAGCAGCGGCGCAGCCGTCTCCAGCGCGAACGCAAGCGCCTGGACAAGGCCCGACTGCAGTCCGAGAGCGACCGCAAGGCGCTACTGGCGGAGATCGCCGCGATCCCGTCGCCCGTCCGCCCCGTCCAGATCGGCCCGGACGAGCTGCCCCGCATCGAGGACATCACCTGTGCCCGGGAAGCTGCCAAGCAGCGCCTGGCCCGGCTCGAGGCGACGGCGCAGGAGCACGAGGAGACCCGGGAGGCCATGTCGGCCAACGCTCGGGACCGGCAGGAGCTGGTCGGACGGCGTCAGCGTACGGTCGACACCCCGACCCGGAAGCTCGTCGGCCGGCTGGCGCGGTGGGCGGACACGGCCGCGGACGCGCACGGCCTCCTCGGCCACCCGGCCGCCCTCGAGCTGCCGGCCGTTCCGGACGGCAGCGACCTGGACTTCGTCGACACCTACGTCGCCACGTTGGCCTCGCTCGGCCAGGGCCTGACGGTGGAGGTGAAGCAGGCCATGCGTCAGGCCTCGGCCGAGGTCCGCGCGTTCGAGGAGGAATTCGTCCGCGAGGCCGGCGCGGGGGCCACCGAAGCCGACCCGGACCCCGGGTTCCCGGTGCCGGGGGACGGCAAGCTGCTGGCGCCCGCTGCCCTCGACCCGCTCAGCCGCAAGACCAGCGACGCCGAGGCCGCTCACGAAAGGACGAAGGCCGACCTTCGCAGGGCGAAGTCCCAGATTCCCTACGCCGATGCGCTGACCGACGCCCTGGAGGCAGCGGACCAACAGGTCCTGGTCTGGAAGACCGTGAGCGACCAGCTCACCGACGGACGCTTCCTGGCCTACCTCACCGAACGGCGCACTACGTTGCTGCTCAGTCACGGCAGCAGGATCCTCCACACGCTGTCCGCCCAGACCTACAGGTTCACCGAGAAATTCAATGTCGTGGACGTCAACACGAACCTCGAGCGCAAACCCGGCACGCTCTCCGGCGGGGAGTCCTTCCAGACGTCGCTTGCCCTGGCGCTCGCGTTCGTCGAACTCCACAGCTCCACTCACAGGCTGGAGAGTTTGTTCCTGGACGAGGGCTTCGGCTCGCTTGACTCCGTGCGGCTGAAGGACACGCTGCAGGTGCTGCGCAAGAGCGTGACAGGAGACAGGTCCGTCACCGTCATCAGCCACCTGCTTCCGGTGGCCGAAGCGGTGAACGACGTCCTGGTGGTCCGAAGGGAAACGCAAGGGTCGTCGTCCAAGGCCCGCTGGCTGCAGCCCGAGGAGCGCGACAACCTGATCCGGAACGAGATCAGGCAGATGCTGGAGCACGCCTGAGCCGGGCACCGCAGGCCGGGTCGCGGACGTGAGGACGACCGCCTTCACCGGGGCCGGGTCTAACGGCCCGGCGCCGGCGAGGTAGACGGCCCTCGGGCGATCCCGGCGGGCGCCCGAGGGCCGGCCCGGCCACCCAATACCCCGCGCGGCACAGGCGCCGCCCCGCCCGGCCCCGGCGGGCAGCGGCCGGGCGCCGGGCACGCCGCGCGATCGCTCCTACGAGGCCGCGGTGGCCGCGCAGGCGGCCCGCTGCGGCCCGCAGGGCGCGACGCACCCAGCGCTGCCGAAAACCGTGCACGTCCAGCGCGCTGCCGAGACCTGCCACCCCCACTCGTCGATACCAAGGAAGGGCCCAACCGCGTGAGCTACTCCCCCGGTGACGCCTCTGGCGTCAGCAGACCTGTTTTCACTCGCAGCGCGGGCCGCCCCGCCTCGGTGCCGCGCCTGCTCGCGCTCGACGCCTGCGGCGAACTGACCACCGCCCACGTGCGGCTGGCCGCCGAAGCCCTGGGGTGCTCCGAGCGGACGGTGTGGCGGTGGCTGGCCCAGGCGCGGGCTTCCGGCCGCACCGAGCCGGCGGCGCGAGGGCGGTTCGCCGTCACTCCTGAGATCCGACGGCTGCTGGTGCTGTGGGGCGGAAACGCCTCCGCCGTGCACCGCGAGCTCGACCAGCGGGCCTTGGCCGACCCCAAGCTTCCTGCGGCCCCGTCCCTGGCAACACTCCACCGGGCGCTGAGACGGGATCTGACCCCCGGGTACCGGGCCGGGCTCGCCCGCGGGGAGAGCGCCCGGCGGGCCTTCGACGTGTTCGGCAAACGACCGGCCGAGCACCGCAACGCCGCCTGGGAAGGCGACCACAAGTGCGTGCCCGTGCGGGTGTGGGTGGAGGACGAGCTCGCCCAGCCCTGGGTGACCTGGTTCATCGACTGCGCCACCAAGGTCGTTCAGGGCGTGGCCATCACCCCGCATGCGGCGAGCAGGGACGCGGTGCTGGCAGCCCTGCGCACGTCCCTGGACCGCTCGGAGCCCTTCGGCCCCGCGGGCGGCCTGCCGGGCCTGGTGCGGGTGGACCGCGGGAAGGAATTCCTCTGCCACACCACGACATCGGCGCTCGGCGCGTTCGCCGTCCCCGTCGTCGACCTGCCCGCCTACACCCCGCACCTCAAGGGCACCATCGAAGCGCTCAACGACGCCGTGGAGGAGATGTTCTTCGTCTCCCTCCCGCACTACGTCCACCAGCAGACCCTGCCCGGCAAACGCAATGTCGACCCGCACGCCCCGGCACTCACCTTCGAGGCATTCGTGGAACTGCTGCTCAAGTGGGTCCACTGGTGGAACACCGAACACAAGCCCAAGGCCCTCTCCGGCCGCACCCCCATGCAGGCATGGCTCGCGGACCCCACTCCGCTGTACGACGTCCCCGCCGGCCGGATGGCGCACTTCGGGCTCGAGGACGACGGCCGCACCCGGGTCATCACGACCCACGGCGTGCAGTGGCGCAGCCGCCACTACATCGCCCCGTGGATGGTGGGCGAGGCCGGGCGCAAGGTGACGCTCCGCCACCTTCCCCATCACGACGCCACGATCGAGGTCTTCGACGTCCACGGCGAGCACCTGGGCGCCGCGCACTTGGCCGAGGCCGCCAGCCCCGAGCAGGTGCGCGCGCTGCGCAACGCCCGCACTGCCAAGGCACGCCAGCTCCGCGCGGACCTGAAAGCGGCGGCGCGGCTGCGCCGCGACCGTTTCAAGGCCGTCACCGTCGCGGGTCCGCCCCAGCGCCTGGGGGCGCTGACCGCGGCCGAAGCCGACGCGGAGCTGGCCGGCACGGCCACCCTGGACCTGCGCCGGCGGGCAAACCCCTCCTATGTCCCGCACCGGACTGTTCCCGAAGGCTGGGCGCGCCCGCTGCCACCCGGCGGCGCCCCAGTCCCGCCGACCGATCATGAGGAGACGCGGTGATCGACAGTGTGAGCTGCGGCAGGCTCCCGGCCGAGGCCGACGACCACATCCACCGCCTTGATGCACACCTGGTCGCCACCGACGCCCTCATGACCACGCTGGACAACATCGAGGCCACCATCGAGGCGAAAGCCATGATGTGCGCGTTCGGGCCGGCCGGCCACGGCAAAACGATGTCCGTGAACTCTGCGCTGCGCCAACTCGCCCCGGACACCACCGTCCGTCTGGAGCTGCGCTCGGGGCCGACTGTGCGCGACATCCGCTACGGCCTGTTCCAGGTCCTCGGGCTGCCCGGAGAGCCCCCGGGCAGGCCGATCGAGTTCGACACGCTCCTCAAGGAGACCCTCTCCGAGAGGTTCCGGGTGCTGGTCTGCGACGAGGCGCAGTGGATGGGCCGCAGTTCCTTCGAGTACTGGCGGCACCTGTGGGACGACCGGCACACCGACATCGCGGTGATCTTCGCCGGCGGCGACAACTGCTACAAGGTCCTCAAGCGGGAGCCGATGCTCGCGTCACGGATCTACATCTGGCAGAAGTTCAAGCGCATGCCCGAGGACGAGGTCGCGGGCACTCTCCCGCTGTTCCACGAGGTGTGGTCGGGGGTGCGCCCGGAGATGATCCGCGACATCGACCGCGCCGCAGCACACGGCAACTTCCGCAACTGGGCGACCGTCACCAAGCACCTGCAGCACGGCATGAAGAAGATGAACCTGACCGAGATCAACGACGACCTCGTGAACTGGGTCTACAGCAGGATCGGCGGCATGTAGCCACCGCTGCCGGTCGCGGCGGCACCGTGCGAGGCCGCCGCGACCGGCTACTCCCCGGGGGAACGGCCGGGCACGACGCCCGGGTCCGCCTCGAGACGACAAGGCGGAAGGCGACGATGGCCGTGGGAATCGGCGACGTGATCCTCGTGGTCGACGAACGCGACGACGTCTCCCACACACGAACGGCCCTCCAGGCACACTGCCCCGCCGAAGGGCGCATCACCGTGCAGCCCACCCCTGCCAGCGGCGCCCCCGCCACCCTCGCCCACGACGTCCTCTATGCCCTCGGCAAGCGACTGGCCCCGGGGCCGGACTCCCCCGACGTGTGGATGGACTCGCTGGACACCGCGTGGCTGGCAGCCGCGGCATGGAGCGCCACGATCGGTGTGAGGGATGCCGTGGTCATCCGCGCGCACCTGCTCACCGCCCGCCGCCTGGACCAGTTGCTTACCTGGCAGGACAAGGCCGGGCTCCGGCTGACACTGCTGTGGCAGGCCAGCCCTCGGCGCATCCCACTCCGGCTGAACCGCATTGAGCGCCCTGCAGACGGTCTGGGCCACCTCACCGCGCTGCTCGCAGAACCGGCCTCGCTCCCCTCGCACCCGCACCCGCACCCGCACCTGTACCCGCCCCGATCAGCCCCCACTGCGGCCGCGGAGACCGACGCCTCCGTGCCAGACCCGGACGGGCAGCACCCACACCCGCGATCCAGCAGACCCCCCAGCACGCCGCGCGTCCGCGCCCACTGCCCCGGGGCCACCGCCGCCGCCCAACGGGTCCGGCCCACAGCCGCGTTCGGCGTCTCACCCGAGACCGCGGCCGCCCTGGCCGTCCTCGCCCACCCCCTCCTCGCCGGCGCCCTCACCGTCCTCGCACTCACCCGCAGCACCGCGGTCGGACTGCGGTCCGTACGCGACATCGACATCAACGGCGACATCTCCGCGGTCAGGACCCACGGCCCAGGACACCGCCAGTGCAGCCTGCACACTGTGCCAACATGGGCACGTCCGCTGCTCGCCGGCGCCCGCACCCACCACCGTCTCACCGGCGGCCACGTCGAGGACAGCCTGTTCGATCCGGTGATGGCCGCCGAGGCGCGGCACCTACGCGCACACGCCCAGAGGCTTCTCGAACAGGCCAGGGCTTCACCGGAGCGGGCATGACGGCCTGTCGTGGGCGCGGCCCCTTTCAGGGGCACCCTGCTGCTTCACCGGCTCCAGGCCCGTGCTGCGTTCCTCGCCTTCGGCTCCGTGTCGTAGTCCCGTCTCAGATACCTGAACGTCAAGGATGGCGCCAGAGAAGTCGTCGGACCCCAGGAAGGTTGTGAGGGGTTCCTGGGGGCGATAAGTCGATCAGTGCTCACTCGTTGTCTCATCAGGCCGCAGGAGTTTTTCTGCAGTCAGTTCCACACGCCTGGCATCGCCGTCGTACCCGAACATGCGTGTGGGCAGGTTGAGGTATTCGGATTTCGAGGGGTAGTGGAAGTAGAGGATTTCGCCCCAGACTCCAGCGACGTCTTTCATGATCGTGTCCTGGCAGGTGCCGAGGACGGTGATGCCGTGTTCGGCGGCGACGGTGCTGATCGCTGCAAGGACTTCCCTACGGTGTTCCTGGCCGAGGGAGTCGCCGAGTTCGTCGAGGATGAGAACGCGTCCTTGTGCGTGCGGAGCGGCGAGGAGCGCGGCGAGGACGAGGTTGATGGAGAAGAGCTTCTCTTGGGCGGTGTTGGTCGCGGTGTTGTAGGGCAAGAGCGGTCCGCCCGGGTTACGGCGCCAGCGGGGGGTGACGGAGCAGCGCCAGCCGTGGTTGTCGTCGGAGGGTGGGGCGATCTGGTGGAGCAGGTCGGCGCCGAAGCCTCCGGCCTTGTGGTCCAGGCGGTCGAGTGCGGTGGTGATGTTGTCGAGGGCGCTTTCGACCCGCTGGATGATGACGGTCTGGGTGTTGCGAAGGTCTTCGGTCAATGTGTCGATGCGGGTGGTGATGAAGTGGTGCTCCCCCTGGCGCTTTCGGCGGACGTTCTCGACTTCCGTCTGCGCTGATGCGTCGGTGGCCTCGTTGTGTGCGAGCCAGTCGGTCAGGGCTCGCAGGGTCGCGGTGGTCCGGGTCTCGGGGTCGGCACTGTCCATTTGTGCGGCGCGGGCGAGTGCGTCGGTGGGGTAGCCCTGCGTGCGGGCCTCCAGTTGGAGGAGGCTGCGGCAGGCGTCAGTGGTGCTGGTGGCGTCCGCGCGCAACTGGTCTGCGGTACGGCGCTCGGTGGGGGAGCCGTCGAGGGTGGATGCTGGCGGTGGCGGGGCGGTTTCGAGGAGTTCTCCGGGGTCTTCGGGCAGCCAGTCGGCGGGCCAGCCGAGGAGGGTGCGGGCAGCATCCTGGTCTCCGCCGAATGCAGTGGCGGCCTCGGTGAGGGGCTCCTCGCTCGCTGCGGTGGTGAGCGCGGTGCGGCGGGCGGTGAGGTCGGTGATGAGCTGTTCGGCCCGGGTGATCTCGCGGTTGAGCTGGCCGAGGCGGTCCGTGCGGCTGCTCAGTGCCGCTTTCGCATCGGTCCAGGCTGTGTTCGCCTGCTCGGATTGGGTTTGCTGTACGGGCAGGGTCAGGCGCAGGGCGGCAAGTTTTCCGGTGGCCTCGGTGTGCTGGTGGTCTGCTGCGGGGAGCGCCTCGGCGGCCTGAGCGAATTCGAGTTGCTTGTGGGCGAGGGCGATCCGGGTGTCGAGCTTGCGAAGTTGGTCCTGGTGGGCCTGGACACTGTTGCGGGCTGTTTCTTTGCGGGCGTGCCAGTGTGCGGACAGGGCTTCGCGTCCGACAACGGGGGTGGGGAACGCGCCGGTGATGTGGACACCGAGGCCGGTCATCGTGGCGTGCGGGGGTTGCGGGGTCCAGGTGCTCTGTTCGGCGAGAGCCTGGAGGAAGCCGTGGGCAGCGTCGGGGGCCGATCGGATGCCGGGCGGCAGGCTCGTGGGGTCGCCTTCCCTGGTGGTAACGGTCTGGGGGGAGGAGATGAGGACGGCGCCAGGGGTGTCTGTCAGTGCTGCGAGGGCTGCGGCGAGGACGGGGCCCGGCACGCACACGGCCTCGCGCCAGGGGTGCAGGGCGGCTTCCCAGATATCGCGCTGCCTATCGTCGAGTTCGATCCGGTCGTGAAGCCCTTGGGCCCGGATGCCGGCGGCTCGCAGGACGGCGAGGATCCGGCCTGCGAATCCGGCCTGGCCGCGCTCGGCCTCGCGCAGTTGTTCCTCGCAGTGCTTCTCGTCCTGCTTGGCTATACGGCGGCGCGCGTCCGTGTCGGCGCGTGCTTCGGTGAGGTCGTTGAGCCGGTCGGCTACGACTGCGGATGACTCGCCTGTGTGCTGGGCGGCCGAAGCTTTCAGTTCGTTGAGCTGCCTCTTCGCCTCCTTCAGCTCCTCTACCGCCTTCGCTTCTTCGATGCCGGCTTTGAGCAGTGCCTTGTGAAGGAGGCGGGCCTGCTTCTCTGCTTGTTCTGCGGCTTGCTCCAGCGCTTTGGTGTCGCTGTAGCGGCGCTGGTCGTCCTTCAGGGTGCGGCAGGCGGTGTTGGCGCTGTTCAGTTGCTGTTCGAGGTGCGGGAGCAGGGTGCAGGCGCTGTGGGTGAGAGCTACCCTGTCGAGAACGGTTCTGGCGAATGCGGCACGGCGGTCTGTTTCGGCGCTTCGGGTCTTGTTGCGGAGGTCGGTGCGGATGGCGACGGCACGCAGAATCTCTTCCTCGCGGGTGAGGTCCTTCTCGTGTTTTGCGAGCGCTTCGGCGAACTCGCGCTGTTTCTGCGCGAGGTCCTGGCGTTGTTGCCGGTCGTGTTCCAGAAGGCCCGATCTGCCGGACAGGGCGATCAGGGCCTCTCCGATGCGGTCGGGGGTGTACGCGGCCGCTTCGAGTTTGAGCAGGGACGGCCGGGAACGGACCTGGCCTCGGGAGGCGACGTAGGCCAGGACTTTCGGGGCGCGGCCGTAGAGGCGGTGGGCGTATTCGCTGGATCCGAGCGGATCACCTCCCAATTTCTTGTAGAACTCGGGTGCTGCCTTGTGTCGTTCTTCGTCGGTGCCTTCGGTGAGCAGGTGGATGCCGGGCCGGTGGCGGACTTGGACGTGGGGTTTGTCGTTGCTGATCTGCAGCCAGACCGTGTGGGGCCGCTCGCCCCGCGGGTCGGTGAACATGCCGACGATGTAGCCGCGTTCGGCGGCACCCGCGAGGTGGGCTGAGGCTCCTGCGATGACGGGTTCGAAGAGCAGGCTGGTGGCGTTGGCGGTTCCGTTGCCGGTGATCTGCCACTCGGGGTCGCCCAGGAGCAGGGCGGTGGCGGCCAGGAAGCTGGTCTTCCCGGACTCGTTGGAGTCTTTGGGGCCTCGGCCGGTGACGGCAACGAAGGTGCCGGGGATCAGCGCGACCGGGTCGCTGGTGAGCCGGGCGATGCCGAAGGTCTGTACTGCGGCGAGCGGGCGGGATCCGATGATCCCGGTGGTGGTGCCGAAGTTGGTGTCGGACTTCACTGGCTCTCCCCCGGTATCAGGGTGTCGTCATGGTGAGTGGCTCGGCGTTCGGTGATCGCCCTGGCCAGGTGGCCGCCGGGGCGTCCGGCGAGGATCAAGTCCTCCCACAGGGCGGCCGCGCGGGCTGGGCTGAGGCGTTGCAGGGCGGGACCGGGAACGTACTGGCCCTGTCCGCCGGCGGTGTCCACCATTCCGGTGCCCCGCAGGGTGCGCAGTGCCTTGTCGATCTCGGTCCGGGACAGCGCCCGGTTGCGTGCCAGTTCGTTCGCTGTGACCGGATGGGCGGTGGTGTTCCAGTGCGGGTGGGTGTGGCGGCCGCGGGCGCGGGGCAGCGCGACGGTGTGGATGAGCACCAGGGCGAGGACGGCGCGTTCGGTCGGCGGGAGGGTACCGATTCCGGCGGTGGCGAGGGCATCGGCGACCCGGTCGGGGTAGCCGGTGGTCCAGCTGCCGCTGGGGGTGTGGAGCAGGTTGCGGCCTGTTCCTTGCAGGATCTGTTCGATCCTGGCCTTGGTGTGCGGGTCGGCGAGGGCTGTCACGTACCGCGGCGGCAGTGGTCCGCGGGCGGCTTCCAGGGCTGTGACCGTGCTGCGCGCGATCTGGTCGGTCCCTGTCCCTGGTGCCGGGTCGGTGTCCACCGGGCCCAGGTCCAGTGGAGCATGGGGGCATCGGAGGCTTGTGTCGGCGGTGGTGGTGCGTCAGGGGGAACCTCTGGCAGGCGGTGGTGGCCCCTGCGGAGCGCGGCGACGACCGGGTCGGGCAGGGTCGCCGCTGCGGGGCCGAGGTGCAGGAGTCGGCCTGCGCGCACGATCAGGGCGTGCTCGGGCAGGACACGCTCCAGGGCGGAGGTTACCCGCTTCGGGTCGGCTCCCAGGTTGCTGCAGGCTTCTTCTATCCGGGCCGCGGAGAACGGGAGCCCGGGGTAGAGCGGTACGGAGGGGTCGGGCCAGGCCGCTTTGACGCACAGTGCCCACACCAGGGTCACGACGGGCGGCAGGGCTGGCGGGAGCTGGTCGGCCAGGTGCTCGTCGTTGGGCGCGGAACCGGTCGGCCAGCCGAGGCGCAGCGTCGGCAGGGTACCGGCGGGGCCGCGCAGCTCCAGCAGGGTCCGTCCTGCCTGGGCGGCGGCCTGGGCAGCTCGGGCGGTGACGGTGGTGTCGCGTGGCGGGGCTACCTGTCCTGTGGCACGAATGGCGGCGAGCAGGAGCGCGGCTCGGAAATCGGTTCCGTCAGTCATCGGTGTCCACCGTGGGGGTGTCGAGGCCGAAGGTGATCTGATGGAGGTAGGTGACGTTCGCCTGCGGGTCGATGCGGACGGGGATGGCGATGTCGATGCGGTGGGGCAGATCGGGGTCGCGGTCGATATCGATGAGATCGACCAACAGCCGGGCTGCGGCCGGCCATCCCCGTTCTTCCAGGGCCGCGGTGATGTCTGCGTGTTCGCGTCCGTCGAGCAGGTCCTCGGCCAGGACGGTCCGCCGGATCGTTTCGATGCCGTCCGCTTCGTCCAGGCCGGCGAAGGGGTCTGGCGTTTGTCCCGGCTCTGTCGCGGGTGGGGCTGGGCGGCTCCGGTGGGGGCGTGCGGGGGCGTAGGAGGCGACGATGTCGACCACTGTCTGGCCGTCCGTCCATGGTGGTGGCGCATCCGCGATCAGGTGTTCGCCGAAGTGCGCGAGTTGTGCGGTTCCTGCGGTCCGTGCGGTGTGCAGGTACTCGGCTGCGGTCAGGACGTCCAGGTTCAGACTGCCGCCCCCGTGTTCGAGGATCTTCCCGATCGCCGCAAGAAGTTCCTGGTGGTGGAACTGTGCCGCCTCGATCAATTCGGTGGCGGCGTCCTCCAGGAGGAGGTGTCCGGAGAAGTGGCGGGTGACCAGTTCGTTCAGTGCCTTCACTTGGCGCATGAAGTCGGTGTGATCGTGGCGGCGCTGGGCGAGGATCAGTTCTGCGGGGGTGGCGGTGGCGACCTGCCGTTGGAGGTCGAGGGCGAATACCGTCAGCCCGTGCCGGCAGGTGCGCAGTTCCTGCAGGACGGTGCCGGGGTCGAGGTCCTTTCCTTTCTCCAGGAGTTCGCGGGTGCGGTCCAGCAGGGCGATGAGTTCGTCGACGCCGCCGTGCAGGGCCAGCCGTTCGGCCGCGATCGCCCCGGCCAGTCCGGCCGGGCGCATCACGTAGCGGTCCTGGTGGGCTTTGAGGACGTAGGGCTCCAGAAATCTCATGTCGATCAGCAGGCCGAGACGGTTGTCGACCACGGTGGTCGGCCAGCCGCGCCCCGATGGGCCGAGCAGTTCCGCGAGCCGGGCGCGGGTGAGGCCGCTCAGGGCGGCGTGTTCGGCGAACACCGCCACCACGTCTGCGGCCAGCCGCACCAGTTCCGGGTCCTTGACGACGGCTTCGCGGTGGGCTGCCAGTGGGGCCATGAACGCACGCCAGTTCGTCAGCCGCTCGGCCGGGGCCAGCAGGTCCTCTTGCCCGGCGTCGTCCCAGGACAGTTGGACGGCGCTCACAGCGACGCCCCTGCACCGGTGGTGGCCTCGTGCAGGAGTGGTTCGAGAAGTGCGGGCAGTTGCGGGAGCGCGTCGGTGTACATGGTCTCCTGTTCCCGGGATTCGCCACTGTGGCTGATCGCGAGTGCCAGGTCACGCAAGTCCGGGGCGACCCGTTCGGCGAGCTCTACGGCCAGCTTCCGATCCCGGGCCTTGTCCTTCTCCGGGTTGTCGCGTTTGCGGTAGGGTCCTTGGCGCCAGTGCGCGGCTTCCATGGCGACCGCGTGCACGGGTGTGCCAAGCCTACGGGCGAGGTTGTCGACGATCGCGATGCCGTCGGCGTCCAGGTCGCACCAGGCGGCGATGG
>NZ_JBEXNT010000073.1:0-47349 GCF_040611255.1 Kitasatospora sp. NPDC002965
GCGCCCCCGCCCGCCGGCCCGCGCGTCCGCCGGCACCCGGCCGCGCCCCCCGACCCCCGGGACAGACCCCCTGCTCCCTAGGGGTGCGGTAGGAGCTGTGCCCCGGGAACCGGCTGGTTAGCCTCGCCGAACGGTGTGGGCTATCCACGGTTCTTCTCGCCGAAGGTGAGCGCTTGATGATGAGTTCGTCCGGGGACTTCGGAGCATCCGTGCCGAGCGGCAGTGCCGGAACGGGCACCGGGGCGGGGCCGGAGCTGCGGTCGCGCCTGGCCGCCCTGCCGGCGCCCGAGGCGCAGCAGGTGCTCACCGGCCTGGTGACCGAGCTCGCCGCCGCCGCGCTGCGCCGCCCGGCCGACGAGCCGGTCGCCGCCCACGGCACCTTCTTCGAGACCGGCTTCGACTCGCTGACCGCGGTGGAGCTGCACAGCCGGCTGACCGCCGCGACCGGGCTCGCGCTCCCCGTGACGCTGGCGTTCGACTACCCGACGCCCGCCGCGCTCGCCCGCCACCTCTACGCCGAACTGCTCGGCCTCGCCCCGGAACGGGCCGACGGCGACACCGCCGAAGGACACGCCGACGAGCCGATCGCGATCGTCGGCATGGCCTGCCGCTTCCCCGGCGGGGTCGGCTCGGCCGACGACCTCTGGCACCTCGTGGAGTCGGGGACCGACGCGATCGGGGAGTTCCCGACCGACCGCGGATGGGACCTCGACGCGCTCTACTCCGCCGACCCCGACGAGCCGGGCACCAGCTACACCCGCCAGGGCGGATTCCTCTACGAAGCGGCCGGGTTCGACGCCGACTTCTTCGGGATCAACCCGCGCGAAGCGCTCGCCATGGACGCCCAGCAGCGCCTCGTCCTGGAGACCTCGTGGGAGGCGCTGGAGGGCGCCGGCATCCCGCCGGAGACGCTGCGCGAACAGCGCGTCGGCGTCTTCGTCGGCGCCGAGGCGCAGGAGTACGGGCCGCGGCTCCAGGACGCCACCGACGCCCTGGAGGGCTACCTGGTCACCGGCAACGCGGCGAGCGTCGCGTCCGGCCGCGTCTCCTACACCCTGGGCCTCCAGGGCCCGGCGCTCACCGTCGACACGGCCTGCTCGTCCTCGCTGGTCGCACTCCACCTGGCCGCGCAGGCGCTGCGCCAGGGCGAGTGCACCATGGCGCTCGCCGGCGGCGTCGCCGTGATGGCGAGCCCGGCGTCGTTCGTGGCGTTCTCCCGGCAGCGCGGCCTCGCCGCCGACGGCCGGTGCAAGCCGTTCGCGGCCGCGGCCGACGGGACCGCCTGGGCCGAGGGTGTCGGCATGCTGCTGGTCGAGCGGCTCTCCTCCGCGCAGGCCGCCGGCAGGCGGGTGCTCGCCGTGATCCGGGGCTCCGCCGTCAACCAGGACGGCGCGTCCAACGGACTCACCGCGCCGAACGGCCCGTCCCAGCAGCGGGTGATCCGGCAGGCCCTGGCCAACGCGCGGCTGGAGCCGACCGACGTCGACGCCGTCGAGGCGCACGGCACCGGTACCACGCTCGGCGACCCGATCGAGGCCCAGGCGCTGCTGGCCACCTACGGCCGCGACCGGGACGGGGCCGCACCGCTCTGGCTCGGCTCCCTGAAGTCGAACATCGGGCACGCCCAGGCCGCGGCCGGGGTGGGCGGCGTCATCAAGATGGTGCAGGCCTTCCGCCACGACCTGCTCCCGAAGACCCTGCACGTGGACGAGCCGACGCCGCACGTGGACTGGACCACGGGCGCCGTGCGGCTGCTCACCGAGGCCCAGGGGTGGCCCGAGACCGACCGGCCCCGGCGGGCGGCGGTCTCCTCGTTCGGCATGAGCGGCACCAACGCCCACCTGATCCTCGAAGCACCGCCGGCGCAGGACCCCGCGCCCGCGGCGGCCCCGGCGCCCGGCTCGGCCCCCGCACAGGGCGCACCGGACCGGGACGCCGCGGACCGGGACACCACGGACCGGGACGCCGCGGCGGCCCGGACGTTCGCGCTGCCGGTCTCGGGACGGACCCCGGAGGCGCTCGCCGGGCAGGCGGCACAGCTGCTGTCGCGGCTGGACGGGCCGGACGCCGGCCTCGCCGACCTGGGCCTGTCCCTGGCCACCACGCGCACCCACTTCGCCCACCGCGCCGTCGTCCTCGGCACGGACCGCGAGCAGCTGGCCGAGGGCCTCGCCGCGCTCGTCGCCGGGAACCCGTCCGCCCGGGTGGTCACCGGGACCGCCGCGGGCCGGGGCCGGACCGCCTTCCTGTTCACCGGCCAGGGCTCGCAGCGGACGGCGATGGGCCGTGAACTGTACGCCACCGAACCGGTGTTCGCCGCAGCCTTCGACGAGGCAGCCTGGTACCTCGACCTGCAACTCGACCGGCCGCTGGCCGACGCGCTCACCGACGGCGACCTGCTCGGCCGGACCGAGTACGCCCAGCCGGCGATCTTCGCAGTCGAGGTGGCCCTGTTCGCGCTGCTCCGGCACTGGGGTGTCACCCCGGACGTCCTGGTCGGCCACTCGATCGGCGAGATCGCGGCCGCCCACGCCGCCGGAGTGCTGTCGATCGCCGACGCCGCCGCCCTGGTCGGCGCACGCGGCCGGCTGATGCAGGAACTGCCGCCCGGCGGCGCGATGCTGGCCGTCCGCGCGACCGAGACCGACGTGCGCGCGGCGTTCCCGGAGATCGACGTCGCGGCGGTCAACGGACCGACCGCCGTCGTGCTCTCGGGAGCCGCGGGCGACATCGACCGGGCCGAGGCGGCGGCGACCGAGCTGGGCTGGAGGACCACCCGGCTGCGGACCGGCCACGCGTTCCACTCGCGGCTGATGGAACCGATGCTCGCCGAGTTCCGCCGTGTCCTGCGCTTCCTGACGTTCCACGAGCCGAAGCTGCCGGTCGTCTCCACCGTGACCGGACGGCCCGTCGAGCCGGGGCAGTGGAGCGACCCCGCGTACTGGGTCGAGCAGGTCCGCGAGCCGGTCCGCTTCGCCGACGCGCTGGCCGCGCTGGACGGTGTCACGGTGCACGTGGAGCTCGGGCCGGACGCCGTCCTCACCGCGCTCGCACAGCAGGCCGCCCCGGAGACGCTCTGCGTCCCGCTGCTGCGGCGCGACCGGGACGAAGCCGCCACCGCGGCCGCGGCCCTGGCCGCACTGCACGCCAACGGCACGGCGGTGGACTGGCCCGCCCTCTTCCCGCACGCCCGGGTGGTGGACCTGCCGACCTACGCGTTCCAGCGACAGCGCTTCTGGCTGGAGAGCGCTCCGGCGCGCTCCGGTCCGACCGACCCGACCGACCCGGGCGACGCCGGCTTCTGGGCCGCGGTCGACCGCGCCGACCTCCCCGCGCTCGCCGCGGAGCTCGGCGTCGACACCGCGGCCGTGGCCGAGGTCCTGCCGGCGCTCGCCTCCTGGCGGACCCGCAGCCGTGAACGCTCGCTCGTCGACGGCTGGCGGTACCGCGTCACGTGGCAGCCGGCGGCCGAGGCGGGCACCCCGGCCGTGGGCGTAGCGGCGACCGCGACGGCGGTGGCGGCGACCGAGGCCGGGAGGGCCGGCCTCACCGGCACCTGGGCACTCGTGGGCGACGACGCCCACGGCCTCGGCGCGCTGCTCGGGGAGCTCGGGGCGACCGTCGTGCCGCTGACCGACGCGGCGGCCGCGGCGGACCTCGACCTCACCGGCGTGGTGGCCTCACCGTCCTCCGTGGGCGAAGCACTGCGACACGTCCGGGCGCTGGCCGACACCGGCTGCCGCGCCCCGCTGTGGCTGGTGACGCGCGGCGCCGTCTCGACCGGCCGCTCGGACGGCGCCGTGGACGTCGACCAGGCCGCGCTGTGGGGCTTCGGCCGCGTCGTCGGCCTGGAGCACCCCGAGTTCTGGGGCGGACTGCTGGACCTGCCCGAGGCCGTCGACCCCCGTGCGGCGGCCCGGATCGCCGCCGTCCTCGGCGGCGCGCTGGGCACGGAGGACCAGATCGCGGTGCGCACCGGCGGCGTGCTGGTACGCCGGCTGGAACACGCGCCGGCGAGCACGGCGGCCCCCGCCTGGCGCCCGCGCGGCACGGTGCTGATCACCGGCGGCACGAGCGGCCTCGGGGCCGAGGTCGCCCGGTGGGCGGCCGACGGCGCCGAACGGCTGGTGCTGGTGTCACGGCGCGGAGCGCGGGCGCCCGGCGCGGCGGAGCTGCTGGCCGAGCTGCCGACCGCGGAGATCCACGCCTGCGACCTGGCCGACCGGTCCGCGGTCGAAGCCCTGCTGACGGCGGTCGGCCCGATCGACTCCGTCGTGCACGCGGCAGGCGTAGGCGAGGACGCGACGCTGGTCGAGGCCGACGACGCCCACCTGGACCGCGTGCTGTCCGGCAAGGTCGACGGGGCGTTGCACCTGGACGCGCTGGTCGGTACGCGACTCGACGCGTTCGTGGTCTTCTCCTCCATCTCCGGAGTCTGGGGCAGCCGCGGCCAGGCCGCGTACGCGGCGGCCAACGCCGCCCTGGACGCCCTCGTCACCCGCCGCCGCGCCCACGGACTGCCGGGCACCGCGATCGCCTGGGGCCCCTGGGCGCGGATCGGCATGGCCGCCGACCAGGGCGAGACCGAGCTGCTGCGCCGCCAGGGCCTCCTCCCGCTGGCGCCCGCCCAGGCGATCACCGCCCTGGCCGCCGCGGTAGGCGGCGGGGACGGCGCCGTCACCGTCGCCGACGTCCGTTGGGCCGAGTTCGTCCCGCTGTTCGCCTCGGCCCGCCCGCGCCCGCTGTTCGACGCTCTGCCCGAGGTCGCGGCGCCGACCGTCGGCGGCACCGTGTTCTCCACCCTGGGCCAGCGCCTCGCGGGCCTCGCCGCAGGGGAACGGGCGCGGTTCGTCGCGGACCTGGTGCGCACGCACGTCGCCGTGGTCCTGGGCCACACGTCCGACGAGGCGGTGGCGCTCGACCGCGCGTTCAAGGAGCTGGGCTTCGACTCGCTCACCGCCGTCGAGCTGCGCAACCGGCTGCAGGCCGCGACCGGCCTGGCGCTGCCGGCGACCCTGGTCTTCGACCACCCCAGCGTCGAGCGGCTGGCCACCCACCTCCTCGAAGAGCTCGGCGGCTCCGTCGACGCGGTCGACGCCGTCGGCGTCCCGCGGACGGCCGCGGCCGACGACGACCCGATCGTCGTGGTGGGGATGGCCTGCCGGTTCCCGGGCGGCGCGGACACCCCCGAGGCGTTCTGGAACCTCGTGGCCTCCGGCGCCGAGGCGATCGGCGGCTTCCCGACGGACCGCGGCTGGGACCTGGACGGCCTGTACCACCCCGACCCGGACCGCGCGGGCACCTCCTACGCCCGGGAGGGCGGATTCCTTTACGGCGCGGGCGAGTTCGACGCCGACCTGTTCGGGATCTCGCCGCGCGAGGCGCTCGCGACGGACCCGCAGCAGCGGTTGCTGCTGGAGACCACGTGGGAAGCGCTGGAGAGCGGCGGCTTCGACCCGACGGCTCTGCGCGGTGCCCAGATCGGCGTGTTCGCCGGCTCCAACGGCCAGGACTACGCCAGCCAGCGGCACGACGTCCCCACCGACCTGGAGGGGTACCTCGGCACCGGAACGGCCGGCAGCGTCGTCTCCGGGCGGCTCTCCTACACGTTCGGGCTCGAAGGCCCGGCGGTGACGGTGGACACGGCCTGCTCCTCGTCGCTGGTGGCCCTCCACCTGGCGGTGCAGGCGCTGCGGTCGGGCGAGTGCTCGATGGCCCTGGCCGGTGGTGTGACGGTGATGTCCACGCCGGACGCGTTCATCGACTTCTCCCGTCAGCGGGGACTCGCCCCGGACGGCCGGTGCAAGCCGTTCGGCGCAGGCGCCGACGGCACCGCCTGGGGCGAGGGTGTCGGCATGCTGCTCGTGGAGCGGTTGTCGTCGGCGCGGGCTGCGGGTCGTCGGGTGCTGGCGGTGGTGCGGGGTACGGCGGTCAATCAGGACGGTGCGTCGAACGGTCTGACGGCGCCGAACGGTCCGTCGCAGCAGCGGGTGATCCGGGCCGCGCTGGCGCAGGCGGGGTTGACCCCGCAGGACGTCGACGCGGTGGAGGCGCACGGCACGGGTACCGCCCTGGGTGACCCGATCGAGGCCCAGGCACTCCTGGCGACGTACGGTCAGGACCGTGACGGCGGCGGGCCGTTGTGGCTGGGGTCGGTGAAGTCCAACATCGGCCACACGCAGGCCGCGGCCGGTGTCGCGGGCATCATCAAGATGATTCTCGCGATGCGGCACGGTGTGCTGCCCGCGACGCTGAACGCCGACGAGCCGTCCCCGCACGTGGAGTGGGCGTCCGGCGCGGTGTCGCTGTTGACGGAGTCGCGTCCGTGGAGCGCCGGGGACCGGCCTCGTCGGGCGGGTGTGTCGGCGTTCGGTGTGAGCGGGACGAACGCGCACGTGATCGTGGAGGAGCCCCCGGCGGTCGAGCCCGCTGCCGTGGCGGCGGTGGAACTGCCTTTGGTGCCGGTGCTGTTGTCCGGCCGGACCCCGGACGCGCTGCGGGCCCAGGCCGAGCGACTGGGGGCGGTGGCGGGCGAGGACCTGCCCGGAATCGGCCTCGCGTCGCTCTCCCGTGGGGCATTGGCTCACCGGGCGGTGGTCCTCGCCGGTGGGACCGGTGAGTTGATCGGTGGCCTGGACGCGGTAGCTTCCGGGTCGGGTGGTCTGACGGGTGTTGCGGGTTCTGGTCGGGTGGCGTTCCTGTTCACGGGTCAGGGTGCGCAGCGTGCGTCGATGGGCCGGGGGTTGTACGAGGCGTTCCCGGTGTTCGCGGACGCGTTCGACCAGGTGGCGTTGCACGTGGATGCTCACTTGGACCGGCCGTTGGCGGAGGTGCTGGCGGACGAGGAGTTGATCCACCGGACGGGGTATGCGCAGCCGGCGTTGTTCGCGGTGGAGGTGGCGTTGCATGCGCTGCTGTCGCACTGGGGTGTGCGGGCGGATGTGCTGGTCGGTCACTCGATCGGTGAGATCGCTGCCGCGCATGTGGCCGGGGTGCTGTCGCTCGCGGACGCGGCCACGCTGGTCGCGGCGCGCGGCAGGTTGATGCAGGCACTTCCGGCGGGTGGGGCGATGCTCGCGGTGGGTGCTTCCGAGGCGGAGGTGCTGGCGGCGTTCCCGGCCGTGGACGTTGCGGTGGTGAACGGTCCTGGGGCGGTGGTGGTCGCGGGTCTGGAAGCAGAGATCGAGGCCGTTGCGGAGGCTGCGGGCGAGCGTGGTTGGAAGTCCAGCCGTCTGCGGACGAGTCACGCGTTCCATTCGCGGTTGATGGAGCCGATGTTGGAGGACTTCCGCGCCGTGGCGCGGTCCCTCTCCTTCGCTGAGCCTTCGGTCCCGGCGGTGTCGTCGGTGACAGGCCGCCCGGTCGGTGTCGGGCAGTGGTCGGACCCGGAGTACTGGGTCGACCAGGTCCGCAAGCCCGTCCGCTTCGCCGACGCACTCGACGCCCTCGACGGCGTCACCAGGTTCGTCGAGCTCGGCCCGGACGCGGTCCTGTCCGCGCTCGTCCAGCAGCCCGACGCCGTCACGGCGCCCCTGCTGCGCCGCGACCGTGACGAAGTCACCACCGCACTCACGGCGTTGGCGACCCTGCACGTCAACGGTGTCCCGGTCGACTGGTCGCCGTTGTTCACGGGCGTCCGACCGGTCGAGCTGCCGACCTACGCCTTCCAGCACCAGCGGTACTGGCTGGAGAGCCGGCCCGCGAAGGCGGTGGCCGCCGACCCCGTCGAGGCCGGGTTCTGGGCCACGGTGGAGCAGGGCGATCTGTCCGGCCTGTCCGCGCAGCTCGGCGTCCCGACCGCGTCGCTGGAGAACGTGCTGCCCGCGCTCGCGTCCTGGCGGGCACGGGGCCAGGAGCGGTCACTGATCGACGGCCTGCGCTACCGGGTCACCTGGAAGCCCGCCGACCTGCCGGCCGCAGAACCGGCCGGACGGTGGGCCGTGGTCGGGGACGACGTCCACGGGCTCGGTGAGGTGCTGAGCGGGCTCGGCGCCTCGGTGGTCCGGGTGCCGGCAGGGACCCGCGCCGAACTGGCCGCCCGGTTCGAAGAGCTCGACATCTCCGGCGTCGTGGCGTCGACGACCTCGCTCGGCGACGCGTCGGCGCTGGTTCAGGCCCTGACGGACGTGCGGAACGAGAGCCCGCTGTGGCTGGTGACGCGGGCCGCCGTGACGACCGGCCGTGCGGACAGCCCGGTCGACGTCGACCAGGCCGCGTTGTGGGGCTTCGGCCGGGTGGTCGGCCTGGAGCACCCGGAGTTCTGGGGCGGGCTGCTCGACCTGCCGCCGGTCGTCGACGCCCGTGCGGCCGCGCGGGTCGGTGCGGTGCTGGCCGGAGCGCTCGGCGCCGAGGACCAGGTCGCGGTGCGCGGCGGCGGGGTGGTCGTCCGGAGGCTGGAGCACGCCCCGGCGAGCACGGCGGCCCCCGCCTGGCGTCCGCGCGGGACGGTGCTGATCACCGGTGGCACGGGCGGCCTGGGCGCGGAGGTCGCGCGCTGGGCCGCGGCGAACGGCGCCGAGCGGCTGGTGCTGGTGTCGCGGCGCGGAGCCCGGGCGCCCGGTGCGGCGGAGCTGCTGGCCGAGCTGCCGAACGCCGAGGTGCACGCCTGCGATCTGGCCGACGGGGCCGAGGTGGAGGCCCTGCTGGCCGTCGTCGGCGACGTCGACGCGGTGGTGCACGCGGCGGGCGTCGCTGCCGACGTGCCGCTGCGCGACGCCGACGAGGCGCACTTCCGCGCCGTGCTGTCCGGCAAGGTCGACGGTGCGTTGCACCTGGACGCGCTGGTCGGTACGCGTCTCGACGCGTTCGTGGTGTTCTCGTCGATCTCCGGTGTCTGGGGCAGCGGTGACCAGGCCGCGTACGGGGCGGCGAACGCGGCCCTGGACGGCCTGATCGCCAGGCGGCGCGCGCACGGGCTCCCGGGAACGGCCGTGGCCTGGGGGCCGTGGGCCGAGATCGGCATGGCCGCGGACGACGAGGTCGCGACCCAGCTCCGGCGTCGCGGCCTCGTGCCGCTCGACCCGCGACTGGCGGTGGCCGCACTGGCCGGCGCGGTGAACGGCGACGAGGCCGCACTGACGATCGCCGAGGTCCGGTGGGACGCGTTCGTCCCGGTGTTCGCGGCGACGCGGGCCCGTCCGCTGTTCGACGGTCTGCCCGAGGTGGAGGCGGCGCCGGCCGTCGGCGGCACGGTGTTCTCCACGTTGGCGCAGCGGCTGGCGGGCCTCGCCGCAGGGGAGCGGGAGCGCCTGGTCGGCGAGGTCGTGCGGTCGCACGTCGCCGCCGTGCTGGGTCACACCTCGGCCGAGGGACTGGAACCGGGGCGGGCGTTCAAGGAGCTCGGCTTCGACTCGCTGACGGCGGTGGAGCTCCGGAACCGCCTCCAGGGAGCGACCGGACTGGTGCTCGCGGCGACGCTGGTGTTCGACTACCCGAGCGTCGAGCGGCTGGCGGCCCACCTGCTGGGCGAGCTGAGCGGCTCGGTGGACGCGGTGCTGGCGCCTGTGGGCACGGTGGCCGCAGGCGACGACGATCCGATCGTCATCGTGGGCATGGGCCTGCGGCTCCCCGGCGGGGCGGACACCCCGGAAGCGTTCTGGGAGCTGGTCGCCTCCGGTCGCGACGGGATCGGGGCGTTCCCGACCGACCGTGGCTGGGACCTGGACGGCCTGTACCACCCCGACCCGGACCACGCCGGCACCACGTACACCCGCGAGGGCGGATTCCTCTACGAGGCACCGGAGTTCGACGCCGACCTGTTCGGGATCTCGCCGCGTGAGGCGCTGGCGATGGATCCGCAGCAGCGGCTTCTGCTGGAAACCGCGTGGGAGGCGTTCGAGCGGGCCGGGATCGATCCGTCGTCGCTCCGCGGCGAGCAGGTCGGCGTGTTCGCCGGTGCCAACAGCATCGACTACGCAGACCTGGCGGCGGGGCTCCCGGACGAGCTGGAAGGCCACCTCCTGACCGGAACGGCCGGCAGCGTCGTCTCCGGGCGGCTCTCCTACACGTTCGGGCTCGAAGGCCCGGCGGTGACCATCGACACGGCGTGCTCGTCGTCGCTGGTGGCGTTGCACCTGGCCGCACAGGCACTGCGGTCGGGTGAGTGCTCGATGGCGCTGGCCGGCGGTGTGGCCGTGATGTCGGGCCCGGAGACCTTCGTTCAGTTCTCGCGCCAGCGGGGCCTCGCGCCCGACGGCCGGTGCAAGCCGTTCGGCGCGGGTGCCGACGGGACGGGCTGGTCCGAGGGTGTCGGCATGCTGCTGGTCGAGCGGTTGTCGTCGGCGCGGGCTGCGGGTCGTCGGGTGCTGGCGGTGGTGCGGGGTACGGCGGTCAATCAGGACGGTGCGTCGAACGGTCTGACGGCGCCGAACGGTCCGTCGCAGCAGCGGGTGATCCGGGCGGCGCTGGCGCAGGCGGGCCTGTCGGCGTCTGACGTGGACGCGGTGGAGGCGCACGGCACAGGTACGGCGCTGGGTGACCCGATCGAGGCTCAGGCCCTCCTGGCGACGTACGGTCAGGACCGTGACGGCGGCGAGCCGTTGTGGCTGGGGTCGGTGAAGTCCAACATCGGGCACACGCAGGCCGCGGCCGGTGTCGCGGGCATCATCAAGATGATTCTCGCGATGCGGCACGGTGTGCTGCCCGCGACGCTGAACGCCGACGAGCCGTCCCCGCACGTGGAGTGGGCGTCCGGCGCCGTCGAGCTGCTGACGGAGTCCCGGCCGTGGAGCGCCGGGGACCGCCCGCGCCGGGCCGGCATCTCGTCGTTCGGCATGAGCGGCACGAACGCGCACGTGATCCTGGAGGAGCCCCCGGCGATCGAGCCCGTGTCCGCGCCGGTGCCGACGCGGTTGCCGATCGTGCCGGTGGTGCTCTCCGGTCACACCTCCGAGGCTCTGCGGGCTCAGGCCGCGCGCATGTTGGCCTCCGCCGGAGAAGGCGGGGACCCGGCGGTGGCGCTCGGCGCGGCCTCGATCCGGCGTGCCGCGCTGGCCCATCGCGCGGTGGTGCTCGCCGGTGACACCGAGGGGTTGATGACCGGGCTGGGCGCGGTAGCTTCCGGGTCGGGTGGTCTGACGGGTGTTGCGGGTTCTGGTCGGGTGGCGTTCCTGTTCACGGGTCAGGGTGCGCAGCGTGCGTCGATGGGCCGGGGGTTGTACGAGGCGTTCCCGGTGTTCGCGGACGCGTTCGACCAGGTGGCGTTGCACGTGGATGCCGATCTGGACCGGCCGTTGGCGGAGGTGTTGGCGGACGAGGAGTTGATCCACCGGACGGGGTATGCGCAGCCGGCGTTGTTCGCGGTGGAGGTGGCGTTGCATGCGCTGCTCACGCACTGGGGTGTGCGGGCAGACGTGCTGGTGGGGCATTCGATCGGTGAGGTTGCTGCCGCTCATGTGGCGGGGGTGCTGTCCCTGTCGGACGCGGCCACGCTGGTCGCGGCCCGGGGCCGACTGATGCAGGCCCTTCCGTCGGGTGGGGCGATGCTCGCGGTGGGTGCTTCCGAGGCGGACGTCCTTGCCGCGTTCCCGGACGTGGACGTCGCGGTGGTGAATGGTCCTGGGGCCGTGGTGGTCGCGGGTCTGGAGGCCGAGATCGAGGCCGTTGCGGAGGCTGCGGGCGAGCGTGGTTGGAAGTCCAGCCGTCTGCGGACGAGCCACGCGTTCCATTCGCGGTTGATGGAGCCGATGTTGGAGGACTTCCGCGCGGTGGTGCGTGGGTTGTCTTTCGCCGAGCCTTCGGTCCCGGCGGTGTCGTCGGTGACGGGTCGTCAGGTCGGTGTCGGGCAGTGGTCGGACCCGGAGTACTGGGTGGACCAGGTCCGCAAGCCCGTTCGCTTCGCCGATGCCCTCGACGCCCTTGACGGCGTCACCAGGTTCGTCGAACTCGGCCCGGACGCGGTCCTGTCCGCGCTCGTCCAGCAGCCCGACGCCGTCACCGCGCCCCTGCTGCGCCGCGACCGCGACGAAGTCACCACCGCACTGACGGCACTTGCGACCCTGCACGTCAACGGTGTCCCGGTCGACTGGTCGCCGTTGTTCACGGGCGTCCGACCGGCCGAGCTGCCGACCTACGCCTTCCAGCGACGGCGGTACTGGCCCGACGAGGCGCCCGTCGGCCGGACCTCCGGGCCGGACCGCGAGGACGCCGACTTCTGGGCCACCGTCGAGCGCGGTGACCTGCGGACCTTGGCCGACCAGCTGGGCGTCACGGCGACGGCACTTGAGAGCCTCGTTCCGGCGCTGGCCACCTGGCGGGCACAGGGCCGGGAACGGTCGTTGGTCGACGGCTGGCGGTACCGGGTCGACTGGGAGCCGGCGACCGTGTCCGCCGAAGCCAGGCTCGACGGTGCCTGGGCGGTGGTCGGCGAGGACGTCCACGGCCTTGCCGAGGTGCTGGCGGCACTGGGCGCTTCAGTGCTGAAGGTGACCGGCCGGGAGCAGTTGGCGGGTCTGGACGTCACGGGTCTCGTCGCGTCGCCGACGTCCCTGGCCGATGCGCTCGACCTGGTCCGGACGCTGGTGGACACCGGGTGCAGGACGCCGCTGTGGTTCGTGACCCGGAACGCGTTGGTCACCGGACCGGCGGACGGCGTTGGAGAGATCGACCAGGCGCAGCTGTGGGGCTTCGGCCGGGCGGTGGCGCTGGAGCACCCCGGGATATGGGGCGGTCTGCTCGATCTGCCGGTCGAGTTGGACCGCCGGGCGGCGGGTCGTGTCGCTGCCGTCCTGGGTGGTGCGCTGGGTGCGGAGGATCAGGTCGCGGTGCGCGGCGGTGGCGTGCTCGTCCGTCGTCTCGTTCACGCGCCGGTGGGTTCCGGGTCGGTCTGGAAGCCTCGGGGCACGGTGTTGATCGCTGGTGGGACGGGTGGTCTGGGCGTCGAGGTGGCGCGGTGGGCGGCGGCGAACGGTGCGGAGCGGTTGGTGTTGCTCTCCCGGCGTGGATCTCAGGCGCCGGGGGCGGCGGAGTTGTTGGCGGAGCTGCCGATGGCGGAGATCCATGCGTGTGATCTGGCGGATCGGTCCGCGGTGGAGGCGTTGCTGGCCGTGGTCGGTCGGGTCGACGCGGTCGTGCATGCGGCCGGTGTGGCCGAGGACGTGTCACTCGTGGACGCGGACGAGGCGCATCTGGACCGGGTGATCCGGGGCAAGGTCGACGGGGCGTTGCATTTGGACGCGTTGGTCGGTACGGATCTTGACGCGTTCGTGGTGTTCTCGTCGATCTCGGGTGTCTGGGGCAGCGGGGAGCAGGCGGCGTACGGGGCGGCGAACGCGGCGTTGGACGCGCTGGTGGCGCGGCGTCGCGCGCAGGGTCTGCCGGGTACCGCCGTCGCCTGGGGTCCGTGGGCCCGGGTCGGCATGGCGGCGGACGACGAGACGGCCGCGCAGCTGCGCCGGCGGGGTCTGAGCCCGATGGATCCCGCTCGGGCGCTGGCCGCGTTGGCGTCGGCCGTCGGCTCGGGCGAGGCGGCCGTCACCGTTGCGGACGTCCGCTGGGCGGACTTCCTGCCGCTGTTCACTGCCGTTCGCGAGCGGCCGCTGTTCACCAGGCTGGCCCCCGCCATGACGGGAGGTCCCGTGCCGGAGGAGACCGGTCTGGCCGCACGGCTCGCCGGCCTGTCGGCGGTGGAGCGGCACCGGGCGGTGCTGGACCTGGTGCGGGCCGAGGTGGCCGTGGTGCTCGGCCATGCGTCGGCCGGGGCGGTCGAGGCGTCGCGGGCGTTCAAGGATCTGGGCTTCGACTCGCTGACGGCCGTCGAGCTGCGGAACCGGTTGCAGGCCGCGACCGGACTGGTGCTTCCCGCGACGCTGGTCTTCGACTACCCGGACGCCGAGCGGCTCGCCGCCTTCGTGCTGGGACGTTTCGCTCCGGGCACCTTCGTTTCGGACGCGACCGTCGCGGCAGCCGTCGCGCCTGCCGGCGACGACCCGGTGGTGATCGTGGGGATGGGTCTGCGGTTGCCGGGTGGTGCGGGGACGCCCGAGGAGTTTTGGGATCTGGTCGCGTCCGGGAGGGACGGGATCGGGGCGTTCCCGACGGATCGTGGGTGGGATCTGGAGGGGTTGTACCACCCGGATCCGGAGCATGCGGGGACGTTCTACGCCCGGGAGGGCGGGTTCCTGTACGGGGCGGGGGACTTCGACGCCGACCTGTTCGGGATCTCGCCGCGTGAGGCGCTGGCGATGGATCCGCAGCAGCGCCTGTTGCTGGAGACGTCGTGGGAGACGCTGGAGGCGGCGGGTGCCGATCCGCTGGGCCTGCGGGGCGAGCCGGTGGGCGTGTTCGTCGGTGCCTCGTTCATGGGGTACGGCTCCGGACCGGTCGAGGCCTCCGACGGTGTGGAGGGGCATCTGCTGACGGGTACGGCTTCGTCGGTGATGTCGGGGCGGATCTCGTACACGTTCGGGCTCGAAGGCCCTGCGGTGACGGTGGACACGGCGTGCTCGTCGTCGCTGGTGGCGTTGCATCTGGCCGCGCAGGCACTGCGGTCGGGTGAGTGCTCGATGGCGCTGGTCGGCGGCGTCACCGTGATGCCGAACCCGGATGTGTTCGTGGAGTTCTCGCGTCAGCGCGGACTTGCTGCCGACGGCCGGTGCAAGTCGTTCGGTGCGGACGCGGACGGGACGGGCTGGTCCGAGGGCGTCGGCATGCTGCTCGTCGAGCGGTTGTCGTCCGCGCGAGCGGCCGGTCGCCAGGTCCTGGCGGTGGTCCGGGGCACGGCGGTGAACCAGGACGGTGCGTCGAACGGTCTGACGGCGCCGAACGGTCCGTCGCAGCAGCGGGTGATCCGGGCGGCGTTGGCGCAGGCGGGGTTGAACCCGCAGGATGTCGACGCCGTCGAGGCGCACGGCACCGGCACGACGCTCGGTGACCCGATCGAGGCCCAGGCCCTCCTGGCGACGTACGGTCAGGACCGTGACGGCGGCGACCCGCTCTGGCTCGGGTCGGTGAAGTCCAACATCGGTCACACCCAAGCCGCCGCCGGTGTCGCCGGCATCATCAAGATGGTCCTGGCGATGCGGCACGGGACCCTGCCCGCGACGCTCCACGCCGACGAGCGTTCCCCGCACGTGGATTGGGCTTCCGGCGCGGTGTCGCTGTTGACGGAGTCGCGGCCCTGGAGCGCCGGGGACCGGCCTCGTCGGGCGGGTGTGTCGGCCTTCGGCGTCAGCGGCACCAACGCGCACGTGATCGTGGAGGAGCCCCCGACGGTCGAGTCCGCCGCGGTGGCCGCGGTGGAACTGCCGCTGGCTCCGGTGCTGTTGTCCGGTGCGGACGAGGCGTCCCTGCGTGCTCAGGCTCAACAGCTGATCGACAGCGCCGGGGTGGGCGCTGCTCGCCCGGTGGAACTCGGCGCCGCCTCGATCCGCCGTGCCGCGCTGGCCCATCGGGCGGTGGTGCTCGCCGGTGACACCGAGGGGTTGACGACCGGGCTGGGCGCGGTAGCTTCCGGTGCGGGTGGCTTGACCGGTACGGCGGGTTCTGGTCAGGTGGCGTTCCTGTTCACGGGTCAGGGTGCGCAGCGTGCGTCGATGGGCCGGGGGTTGTACGAGACCTTCCCGGTGTTCGCGGACGCGTTCGATCAGGTGGCGTTGCACCTGGATGCCCATCTGGACCGGCCGTTGGCGGAGGTGTTGGCGGACGAGGAGCTGATCCACCGCACCGGCTACGCCCAGCCCTCCCTGTTCGCGGTGGAGGTGGCGTTGCACGCGCTCCTCGCCCACTGGGGTGTGCGGCCGGATGTTCTGGTGGGGCACTCGATCGGTGAGATCGCTGCCGCGCACGTGGCCGGGGTGCTGTCCCTCGGGGACGCCGCCACGCTGGTCGCGGCACGCGGCCGACTGATGCAGGCCCTTCCGGCCGGTGGGGCGATGCTCGCCGTCGGAGCCTCCGAGGCGGACGTCCTTGCCGCGTTCCCGGACGTGGACGTCGCCGTGGTGAACGGCCCTGCGGCGGTGGTGGTCGCGGGTCTGGAAGCCGAGATCGACGCCGTCGCGGAGGCGGCGGGCCGGCGGGGTTGGAAGTCCAGCCGCCTGCGGACCAGTCACGCGTTCCATTCGCGGTTGATGGAGCCGATGTTGGAGGACTTCCGCGCCGTGGTGCGTGGGTTGTCCTTCGCCGAGCCTTCGGTCCCGGCGGTGTCCTCCGTGACAGGCCGCCCGGTCGGTGTCGGGCAGTGGTCGGACCCGGAGTACTGGGTGGACCAGGTCCGCAAGCCCGTCCGCTTCGCCGACGCCCTCGACGCCCTCGACGGCGTCACCAGGTTCGTCGAACTCGGCCCGGACGGCGTCCTGTCCGCGCTCGTCCAGCAGCCCGACGCCGTCACCGCGCCGCTGCTGCGCCGCGACCGCGACGAAGTCACCACCGCACTCACGGCGTTGGCGACCTTGCACGTCAACGGTGTCCCGGTCGACTGGGCGCCCTTCTTCACCGGCGTCCGACCGGCCGAGCTGCCGACCTACGCCTTCCAGCACCAGCGGTACTGGCTGGAGAGCCGCGCCCAAGCGCCGGCCGTGGCCGCCGACGAGGCGTTCTGGGACCCGATCGACCGTGGCGACACCGCCGGACTCGCCTCCAGGCTCGGTGTCCCGGTCACCACCCTGGAACCGCTCGTTCCCGCGCTGGCGTCCTGGCGGGCCCGCGGTCGGGAGCGCTCGCTGATCGACGGGTGGCGTCACCGTGTCACCTGGAAGCCCGTCACCGACCTGGCCGAGGCGGCGCCCCGTGGCCGCTGGGCGATCGTTGGTGACGAGGCGTCCGTGCGCGTCGAAGCGTCCGAGTTCGCCGAGGCGCTGACCGCGCTCGGCGCCGACGCCGTGGTCGTACCGCTCGGCGACCGCGCCGACCTGGCCACGCGGCTGCGTGAGCTGGAGCCCGCAGGCATCCTCGTGCTCCCGGCCGTGTCCCTCGCGGGCGCACTGGCCGTCGTCCAGGCATCGGCCGAGGTCGAGGGCGGTGCGCCGCTGTGGTTGGCGACCCGGGGCGCGGTGTCCGTCGGCCGGGCGGACGGCGCGCCGAACGCCTTGCAGGCGGCGAAGTGGGGCCTGGGCCGTGTGGTCGGCCTCGAACACCCGGAGCTCCTGGGCGGACTGCTGGACCTGCCGGAGACCCTCGACGCCAGGGCGGTCGCCCGGCTCGGTCCGGTGCTGGCCGGTGCGCTCGGCCCCGAGGACCAGGTGGCGGTTCGCAGCAGCGGTGTTCTGGTCCGGCGTCTGGTGGCCGCCCCGGCGACCGGCGGAGCCACCTGGCGTCCGCGCGGCACCGTGCTGATCGCCGGAGGCACCGGCGGGCTCGGCGCCCAGGTCGCCCGATGGGCGGCCGCGAACGGCGCGGAGCGGATCGTGCTGGTCAGCCGGCGCGGCCCCGCCGCGCCCGGCGCGGAAGCACTGCTCGCCGAACTTCCGGGTGCCGAGGCGTACGCGTGCGATCTCTCGGACCGGGCCGCCGTCGAGGCGCTGCTCGCACAGGTCGGCGCGGTCGACGCGGTCGTGCACGCCGCAGGTGTGGCTGAGGACGCCGGGCTGGCCGACGCCGACGCCGGGCACCTGACCCGTGTGCTGTCCGGCAAGGTCGACGGGGCGTTGCACCTGGACGCGCTGGTCGGTACGCGTCTCGACGCGTTCGTGGTCTTCTCCTCGATCGCCGGAATCTGGGGCAGCGCCGACCAGGCCGCCTACGCGGCGGCGAACGCGGCGCTGGACGCCGTGGTCGCCGGACGCCGTGCCCGAGGACTGCCGGGCACCGCCGTCGCCTGGGGCCCGTGGGCCGAGGTCGGCATGGCCGCCGAGGCCGAGGTCGCCGACCGGCTGCGCCGTCGCGGCATCACCCCGGTCGACCCGGCGCTCGCGCTGGCCGCCCTGGCCGGCGCGGTCGGGGCCGGCGAGGACCAGGTGACCGTCGCCGACATCCGGTGGGCCGACTTCCTGCCCGCTTTCACCAGCACGCGCGCCCGGCCGTTCTTCGCGGATCTCCCGGCCGCCCGTGACCTTGCCGTCCCCGAGCCGCTGGGTGGCTCCCAGTCGTCCGCGTTCGTCCAGCGCTTGGCGGGCGTGCCGGTCGCCGACCGGCAGCGGCTCGTCGCGGACGTCGTACGGACGCACGTCGCCGCTGCCCTCGGTCATGCCTCGACCGGGGCGGTCGAACCGTCGCGGGCGTTCAAGGAGCTGGGCTTCGACTCGCTGACGGCCGTCGAGCTGCGGAACCGGTTGCAGGCCGCGACCGGGCTGGTGCTTCCCGCGACGCTGGCGTTCGACTACCCGAGCGCCGAGCGGCTCGCCGGGTTCGTTCTGGAGCAGGTGGCCGGCGGCGCGGACGCCGCGGGTCCCGCCGCTCCGGTGCCCTTGGCCGCCACCGGCGACGACCCGATCGTCATCGTGGGGATGGGTCTGCGGTTGCCGGGTGGTGTGGGGACGCCCGAGGAGTTCTGGGATCTGGTCGCGTCCGGGAGGGACGGGATCGGGGCGTTCCCGACGGATCGTGGGTGGGATCTGGAGGGGTTGTACCACCCGGATCCGGAGCATGCGGGGACGTTCTACGCCCGGGAGGGCGGGTTCCTGTACGGGGCGGGGGACTTCGATGCGGGGCTGTTCGGGATCTCGCCGCGTGAGGCGCTGGCGATGGATCCGCAGCAGCGCCTGTTGCTGGAGACATCGTGGGAGACGCTGGAGGCGGCGGGTGCCGATCCGCTCGGCCTGCGCGGCGAGCCGGTGGGCGTGTTCGTCGGTGCCTCGTTCATGGGATACGGCACCGGGGCGGCGGAGAGCGGGGAGGGCCTGGAAGGCCATCTGCTGACGGGTACGGCTTCGTCGGTGATGTCGGGGCGGATCTCGTACACATTCGGCCTGGAGGGGCCTGCGGTGACGGTGGACACGGCGTGTTCGTCGTCGCTGGTGGCCCTGCATCTGGCGGTGCAGGCGCTGCGGTCGGGTGAGTGCTCGATGGCGCTGGTCGGTGGTGTGACGGTCATGCCGACGCCGGATGTGTTCGTGGAGTTCTCGCGTCAGCGCGGGCTGGCTGCCGACGGCCGGTGCAAGTCGTTCGGTGCGGGTGCGGACGGGACGGGTTGGTCCGAGGGTGTCGGCATGCTGCTCGTGGAGCGGTTGTCGTCGGCGCGGGCTGCGGGTCGTCGGGTGCTGGCGGTGGTGCGGGGTACGGCGGTGAACCAGGACGGTGCGTCGAACGGTCTGACGGCGCCGAACGGTCCGTCGCAGCAGCGGGTGATCCGGGCCGCGTTGGCGCAGGCGGGGTTGAACCCGCAGGACGTTGACGCGGTCGAGGCGCACGGCACCGGCACGACGCTCGGCGACCCGATCGAGGCCCAGGCCCTCCTGGCGACGTACGGTCAGGACCGTGACAGCGGCGAGCCGTTGTGGCTGGGGTCGGTGAAGTCCAACATCGGGCACACGCAGGCGGCGGCCGGTGTCGCGGGCATCATCAAGATGGTCCTGGCGATGCGGCACGAGACGCTCCCCGCCACCCTGCACGCCGACGAGCCGTCGACCGAGGTCAACTGGTCGTCGGGCGCCGTCGAGTTGCTGACGGAGTCGCGTCCCTGGAACCCCGGGGACCGGCCTCGTCGGGCGGGTGTGTCGGCCTTCGGCGTCAGCGGCACCAACGCGCACGTGATCGTGGAGGAGCCCCCGGCCGTCGAGTCCGCCGCCCTCGTGGCAGTGCAACTTCCCTTGGTGCCGGTGCTGTTGTCCGGTGCGGACGAGGCGGCGCTCCGTGCCCAGGCACAGCAGGTGCGACTTGTGGCCGATCGGGATCTCCACGCGCTCGCCGCAGCGGCAGCCCGGCGTGCCGCGCTGGCCCATCGGGCGGTGGTGCTCGCCGGTGACACCGAGGGGTTGACGACCGGGCTGGGCGCGGTAGCTTCCGGGTCGGGTGGTCTGACGGGTGTTGCGGGTTCTGGTCGGGTGGCGTTCCTGTTCACGGGTCAGGGTGCGCAGCGTGCGTCGATGGGCCGGGGTTTGTATGACACGTTCCCGGTGTTCGCGGACGCGTTCGACCAGGTGGCGTTGCACGTGGATGCCCATCTGGACCGGCCGTTGGCGGAGGTGCTGGCGGACGAGGAGCTGATCCACCGGACGGGGTACGCGCAGCCGGCGCTGTTCGCGGTGGAGGTGGCGTTGCATGCGCTGCTCACGCACTGGGGTGTGCGGGCGGACGTCCTGGTCGGTCATTCGATCGGTGAGATCGCCGCCGCGCACGTGGCCGGGGTGCTGTCGCTCTCGGACGCGGCCACGCTGGTCGCCGCACGCGGCCGACTGATGCAGGCCCTTCCGTCGGGTGGGGCGATGCTCGCGGTGGGTGCTTCCGAGGCAGACGTCCTCGCCGCGTTCCCGGCCGTGGACGTCGCCGTGGTGAACGGCCCTGCGGCCGTGGTGGTCGCGGGGCTGGTAGCCGAGATCGAGGCCGTCGCGGAGGCGGCGGGCGAGCGTGGTTGGAAGTCCAGCCGTCTGCGGACGAGCCACGCGTTCCATTCGCGGTTGATGGAGCCGATGTTGGAGGACTTCCGCGCCGTGGTGCGTGGGTTGTCCTTCGCCGAGCCTTCGGTCCCGGCGGTGTCGTCGGTGACGGGTCGCCCGGTCGGTGTCGGGCAGTGGTCGGACCCGGAGTACTGGGTCGACCAGGTCCGCAAGCCCGTCCGGTTCGCGGATGCCCTCGCGGCGCTCGACGGCGTCACCAGGTTCGTCGAGCTCGGCCCGGACGGCGTCCTGTCCGCGCTCGTCCAGCAGCCCGACGCCGTCACCGCGCCGCTGCTGCGCCGCGACCGTGACGAAGTCACCACCGCGCTAACCGCGTTGGCGACCTTGCACGTCAACGGTGTCCCGGTCGACTGGTCGCCGTTGTTCACGGGCGTCCGACCGGTCGAGCTGCCGACCTACGCCTTCCAGCACCAGCGGTACTGGCTGCAAGCAGCAGCGCCCGGCCGTTCGGCGGAACCTGCGGAGGCGGGCTTCTGGAACGTCGTCGAGAGGGGCGATCTCCCGGCTTTCGCAGCGGAGTTGGGCGTCGATACCGATGCCGCCGCCACCGTGCTGCCCGCGCTGTCGACCTGGCGGGCGCGCGGCCAGGAACGGTCGCTCATCGACGGCTGGCGATACCGCGTCACCTGGAAGCCGGTCGCCGATCCCGGCGCGGCCCGGGTCGACGGATCCTGGCTGCTTCTCGGTGAGGACGACGAGGAGACCGCCGCCCTCGCCGATGTCCTGACCGGTCACGGCGCGACCGTGCTCCGGTTGGAGATCGGGGTGCGGGCCGAGCTGGCCGACCGGCTGCGGACGCTCGACGCACCGCCGGTCGGCGTGCTGGTACCGGCGGGTTCGCTCACCGGCGTACTCGCCGCCGTCCAGGCCCTGGGCGACGCCGGAATCGCGGCGCCGCTCTGGCTCCTCACACGGGGGGCGGTCGCGACCGGGTCCGCCGATCCGGCGGTCGACCCGCACCGAGCGGAGGTGTGGGGCTTCGGCCGCGTCGTCGGGTTGGAACACCCCGACCGCTGGGGCGGGCTGATCGACCTGCCGGAGCACCTGGACGCCCGTGCGGGCGGCCGTCTGGTGGCCGTGCTCGCCGGCGGGCTGGGTGACGAGACCGAGGTCTCGGTCCGGGGCGGCGGGCTGCTGGTCCGCCGCCTGACCCCGGCGCCTCGGCGGTCGGGAGGCGGCTGGGAGCCGCGTGGGACGGTTCTGGTCACCGGAGGCACCGGTGGTCTCGGCCGCCAGGTCGCCCGGTGGGCGGTGGAGCACGGCGCCCGACGGGTCGTGCTCGTCGGCCGACGGGGGACCGGGGCGGAGGGTGTCCGCGAGCTGACGGCGGAGTTCGAGAACGTCGAGGCCCGTGCCTGCGACCTCACCGACCGCGACGCGGTCGCGGCGCTGGTGCGGGAGTTCGACGACGAGCCCGACCTGGCGATCGTGCACGCCGCCGGGACCCTGGACGACGGCGTGGTCGCCGGGCTCGACCCGGCCCGCCTGGACGCGGTGCTGGCGAGCAAGGCCGGTGCGGCCTGGCAGCTGCACGAACTGACGGAGCACCGCCCGCTCTCGGCGTTCGTCCTGTTCTCCTCGACCGCCGGCGTGCTCGGCAACGCCGGCCAGGCCAACTACGCCGCCGCCAACGCGGCGCTCGACGCGCTCGCGGAGTACCGCGCGGCCCGCGGGCTGCCGGCCACCTCGATCGCCTGGGGGCCCTGGGCCGACGCCGGCATGATGGCCGGCCACGCGGGCTCCGCGCAGTTCCGCCGATCGGGCCTCTCCCTGTTGCCCCCCGCGGCCGCGCTGGCCGCGCTGGCCGCCGCGGTGGGCGGTGGCGAGCCGGCAGTGGTCGTCGCGGACGTGCGGTGGGACCGGTTCGCCGCCGAGTCCGGCGTGCTGCGGCCGGCGTCGGTGCTGGCCGACCTGCCGGAGGTGCGGGCGTCGGTCCGCGAGGTGACCGTGACCGGCCGGCTGCCGCTCGCGCTGCGGCTGGCGGACCTCTCGCCCGCCGAGGCACGCCGGACCCTGCTGACCGAGGTGCGGGACCAGGCTGCCGCGGTGCTCGGGCACGGGTCGGGCGGTGCGGTGGCGCCCGACCGCTCGTTCCAGGACCTCGGCCTCGACTCGCTCACCGCGATGGAACTGCGGAACCGGCTGGCCGCCGCGACCGGACTCACCCTCCCGGCGGCACTGGTCTTCGACTACCCGGACGCCGACCGGCTGGCCGGGTTCCTGCTGGAAAGGCTCGTCGGCGGACGGGCTGCGGCGGTACCGGCCGCTCCGGCCGCGCCGGTCACCGACGATCCGATCGTCATCGTCGGGCTGGCCTGCCGGTTCCCGGGCGGGGCCGACACCCCGGAGGACCTCTGGGACCTGCTGGCCTCCGGGACCGACGCCATGGGCGGGTTCCCCACGGACCGCGGCTGGGACCTGGAAGCCCTCTACCACCCGGACCCGGAGCACCCCGGCACCACGTACACCCGGGACGGCGGCTTCGTGTCCGCCGCCGGTGAGTTCGACGCGGGGCTGTTCGGGATCTCGCCGCGCGAGGCGCTGGCGATGGACCCGCAGCAGCGGTTGCTGCTGGAGACGTCGTGGGAGGCGTTCGAACGGGCCGGGGTCGACCCGCTGTCGCTCCGCGGCGAGCAGGTCGGCGTGTTCGCCGGAACCAACGGTCAGGACTACGTCGCGCTGCTGGACGACGGGTCCGAGGACGTCGCGGACTCGGCGGGCCACATCGGCATCGGGAACGCGGCGAGCGTGCTGTCCGGCCGCGTCTCGTACTCGTTCGGCCTGGAGGGGCCGGCGGTGACGGTGGACACGGCGTGCTCGTCGTCGCTGGTCGCGCTGCACCTGGCGGCGCAGGCGCTGCGGTCGGGCGAGTGCTCGATGGCGCTGGTCGGCGGTGTCACCGTGATGGCGACCGCGACGGCCTTCCTGGACTTCAGCCGTCAGCGCGGGCTGGCCGCCGACGGCCGGTGCAAGTCGTTCGGCTCCGACGCGGACGGCACCGCCTGGGGCGAGGGCGCCGGCGTCTTCGTGGTCGAGCGGTTGTCGTCGGCGCGGGCTGCGGGTCGTCGGGTGCTGGCGGTGGTGCGGGGTACGGCGGTGAACCAGGACGGTGCGTCGAACGGTCTGACGGCGCCGAACGGTCCGTCGCAGCAGCGGGTGATCCGGGCGGCGTTGGCGCAGGCGGGGTTGAACCCGCAGGACGTCGACGCGGTCGAGGCGCACGGCACCGGCACCACGCTGGGCGACCCCATCGAGGCGGAAGCGCTGCTGGCGACCTACGGCCGGGACCGGGACGGAGACGTTCCGCTCTGGCTCGGGTCGATCAAGTCCAACATCGGTCACACGCAGGCGGCGGCCGGTGTCGCAGGGATCATCAAGATGGTCCTGGCGCTTCGGCACGAGACCCTTCCCGCCACCCTGCACGCGGACCGGCCGTCCCCGCACGTCGACTGGGCGTCGGGTGCGGTGCGGCTGCTGACGGAGTCGCGTCCGTGGACCTCCGGGGACCGGCCGCGTCGGGCCGGCGTGTCCTCGTTCGGGATCAGCGGCACCAACGCGCACGTGATCCTGGAGGAGGCGCCGGCCGACGAGACCGTGACCGGACCGGCGCCGTACCCGACCGTGCCGGTGCTGCTGTCCGGCCGGACCCCGGACGCGCTGCGGGCCCAGGCGGAGCGGCTGAGGACGGTGTCGGGCACCGACCTGTCGGCCGTGGCGGCGGCTGCGGCGCGGCGTCCGGTGCTGGCGCACCGTGCGGTGGTGCTCGCGAGTGGGACCGACGAGCTGACGGCCGGGCTGGACGTGGTGGTGTCCGGCGCTGGTGGTCTGACCGGCACCGCACGGACGGGCCGGGTGGCGTTCCTGTTCACGGGTCAGGGTGCGCAGCGTGCGTCGATGGGCCGGGGGTTGTACGAGGCGTTCCCGGTGTTCGCGGATGCCTTTGACCAGGTGGCGTTGCACGTGGATGCTCACTTGGACCGGCCGTTGGCGGAGGTCCTCGCGGACGAGGAGTTGATCCACCGGACGGGGTATGCACAGCCGGCGCTGTTCGCGGTCGAGGTGGCGTTGCATGCGCTGCTGTCGCACTGGGGTGTGCGGGCGGATGTCCTGGTCGGTCATTCGATCGGTGAGGTTGCTGCCGCTCATGTGGCGGGGGTGCTGTCTCTGCCGGACGCGGCCACGCTGGTCGCCGCACGTGGCAGGTTGATGCAGGCCCTTCCGGCGGGTGGGGCGATGCTCGCGGTGGGTGCTTCCGAGGCGGAGGTGCTGGGGGCGTTCCCGGACGTGGACGTTGCGGTGGTGAACGGTCCTGGGGCCGTGGTGGTCGCGGGTCTGGTAGCCGAGATCGAGGCCGTCGCGGAGGCGGCGGGCGAGCGGGGCTGGAAGTCCAGCCGTCTGCGGACCAGCCACGCGTTCCATTCGCGGTTGATGGAGCCGATGTTGGAGGACTTCCGCGCCGTGGTGCGTGGGTTGTCCTTCGCCGAGCCTTCGGTCCCGGCGGTGTCCTCCGTGACGGGTCGCCCGGTCGGTGTCGGGCAGTGGTCGGACCCGGAGTACTGGGTCGACCAGGTCCGCAAGCCCGTCCGCTTCGCCGACGCCCTCGACGCCCTCGACGGCGTCACCACCTACGTCGAGCTCGGCCCGGACGCGGTCCTGTCCGCGCTCGTCCAGCAGCCCGATGCCGTCACCGCGCCCCTGCTGCGCCGCGACCGCGACGAAGCGACCACCGCGCTGACGGCGCTCGCGACCTTGCACGTCAACGGCGTCCCGGTCGACTGGTCGCCCTTCTTCACCGGCGTCCGACCGGCCGAGCTGCCGACCTACGCCTTCCAGAGGGAGCGGTTCTGGCCCGAGAAGGGGGCCCGGCCCCGCTCAGACCGTGACGACGACGGGTTCTGGACCGTGGTCGAGTCGGGTGACGTGGCTACGCTCGCCGACCGCCTCGGCGTGGAGGCCGAGGCGCTGGCGGGCCTGGTTCCCGCGCTGGCCGCCTGGCGTGCGCGTGGCCGGGAGCGGACGCTGATCGACGCGTGGCGCTACCGCGCCGTCTGGAACCCCACCACCGTCGCGGGCCACGGGCGGATCAGCGGGGCGTGGCTGCTGGTCGGCGACGACGGGTTCGGCCTCGCTGCGGTCCTCTCCGGCCTCGGCGCGGAGGTCATGACCGTGCCGACGGGCTCCCGCTCCGAGCTGGCGGCCCGGCTGGCCGGGCAGGAGGCGGAGGGCGTCGTTTCGGTCCTCGGATCGGTCGGTGAAAACCTGGCGTTGGTCCAGGCTTTGACGGACGTACGGAGCACGACCCCGCTGTGGACGGTCACCCGGAACGCGGTGGTCACCGGCCGGGCGGACGGCGCGGTGGACGTCGGTCAGGCGCAGCTGTGGGGCTTCGGCCGGGCGGTGGGGCTGGAGCACCCGGAATTCTGGGGTGGCCTGCTCGACCTGCCGCCGGTCGTCGACACCCGGGCGGCCGGTCGCCTCGGTGCGGTCCTGGGTGGCGCGTTGGGCGCGGAGGACCAGGTCGCGCTGCGTAGTGGCGGCGTGCTCGTCCGGCGGCTCGCGCATGCGCCGGCCGGTGCTGCCGGTGCTGCCGGTGCGTGGAGTCCGCGCGGCACGGTGCTCGTCACCGGTGGGACGGGTGGCTTGGGCGTCGAGGTGGCGCGGTGGGCGGCGGCGAACGGTGCGGAGCGGCTGGTGTTGCTCTCGCGGCGTGGCGTGCGGGCGCCGGGGGCGGCGGAGCTGCTGGCGGAGCTGCCGATGGCGGAGATCCATGCGTGTGATCTGGCGGACCGGTCCGCGGTGGAGGCGTTGCTGGCCGTGGTCGGTCGGGTCGACGCGGTCGTGCACGCGGCCGGTGTGGGCGAAGATGTGTCGCTGGTCGACGCGGACGAGGCGCATCTGGACCGGGTGATCCGGGGCAAGGTCGACGGGGCGTTGCACCTGGACGCGCTGGTCGGTACGGATCTTGACGCGTTCGTGGTGTTCTCGTCCATCTCGGCGACATGGGGCAGCAGTCGGCAGGCCGCGTACGGGGCGGCGAACACCGCTCTCGACGCCCTGGTCCTGCGCCGGCGGGCCGCCGGGCTTCCCGGTACGTCGGTCGCCTGGGGTCCCTGGGCGAGCGTCGGCATGGCGGCCGACGTCGAGGCCGCCGCTTCGCTCCGCAGGCAGGGCCTGGTGGGGATGGCTCCCGATCGCGCCGTGGCCGCGCTGGCCCGGGCCGTGGGCGCCGGGGACGACCTGGTCACGGTCGCGGACGTGCGGTGGTCGGAGTTCCTGCCGCTGTTCACGGCGGCGCGTGAGCGGCCGTTCCTGGCCGACCTGCCGGAGGCCGCCGAGTCGGCCACCGTGCCGGAGCCGGGTACCGGTCTGGCCGCTCGGTTGGCGGGTCTGTCGTCGGCGGAGCGGCAGCGGACCGTGCTGGAGCTGGTCCGGGCCGAGGTCGCGGCGGCTCTCGGCCATGCGTCGGCCGGGGAGATCGAGGCGTCGCGGGCGTTCAAGGAGCTGGGCTTCGACTCGCTGACCGCCGTCGAACTGCGCAACCGTCTGCGGTCGGCGACCGGGCTGGCATTGCCGGCGACGCTGGCCTTCGACTACCCGAGCGCCGAGCGGCTCGCCGCGTTCGTCCTGGCCGAGGTGGGAGGCGCGGAGGCGGCCGGTCCTGCCGTTCCGGCGCTCGCTGTCGCCACCGACGACGATCCGGTGGTGATCGTCGGGATGGGCCTGCGGCTGCCCGGCGGGGTGGACTCGCCGGAACGGTTCTGGGAGTTGCTCTCCGCAGGCGAGGACGGGATCGGGGCGTTCCCGACGGATCGTGGGTGGGATCTGGACGGCCTGTACCACCCGGATCCGGAGCATGCGGGGACGTTCTACGCCCGGGAGGGCGGGTTCCTCTACGGCGCGGGCGAGTTCGATGCGGGGCTGTTCGGGATCTCGCCGCGTGAGGCGCTGGCGATGGATCCGCAGCAGCGGTTGCTGCTGGAGACCTCGTGGGAGTCGTTCGAACGGGCAGGCGTGGACCCACGGGCCGGACTGGCCGGACACCCGGTCGGCGTGTTCGTCGGTGCCTCGTTCATGGGGTACGGCTCCGGACCGGTCGAGGATGCTGACGGTGTGGAGGGGCATCTGCTGACGGGTACGGCTTCGTCGGTGATGTCGGGGCGGATCTCGTACACGTTCGGCCTGGAGGGGCCGGCGGTGACGGTGGACACGGCGTGTTCGTCGTCGCTGGTGGCGTTGCATCTGGCGGTGCAGGCGCTGCGTTCGGGTGAGTGCTCGATGGCGCTGGTCGGTGGTGTGACGGTGATGCCGACGCCGGATGTGTTCGTGGAGTTCTCGCGTCAGCGGGGTCTGGCGCCGGACGGCCGGTGCAAGTCGTTCGGTGCTGGTGCGGACGGGACGGGTTGGTCCGAGGGTGTCGGCATGCTGCTCGTGGAGCGGTTGTCGTCGGCGCGGGCTGCGGGTCGTCGGGTGCTGGCGGTGGTGCGGGGTACGGCGGTGAACCAGGACGGTGCGTCGAACGGTTTGACGGCGCCGAACGGTCCGTCGCAGCAGCGGGTGATCCGGGCCGCGTTGGCACAGGCGGGGTTGACCCCGCAGGACGTCGACGCGGTCGAGGCGCACGGCACCGGCACGACGCTCGGCGACCCGATCGAGGCCCAGGCCCTCCTGGCCACCTACGGTCAGGACCGTGACGGCGGCGAGCCGTTGTGGCTGGGGTCGGTGAAGTCCAACATCGGGCACACGCAGGCGGCGGCCGGTGTCGCGGGCATCATCAAGATGCTGCTGGCGATGCGGCACGAGACCCTGCCCGCGACGCTGAACGCCGACGAGCGTTCCCCGCACGTGGATTGGGCTTCCGGCGCGGTGTCGCTGTTGACGGAGTCGCGTCCGTGGAGCGCCGGGGAGCGGCCTCGTCGGGCGGGTGTGTCGGCGTTCGGTGTCAGTGGCACCAACGCGCACGTGATCGTGGAGGAGCCGCCGGCCGTCGAGCCCACTGCCCCGATGTCGGTCGAACTGCCGGTGGCTCCGGTGCTGTTGTCCGGTACGGACGAGGCGTCCCTGCGTGCTCAGGCTCAACAGCTGATCGACAGCGCCGGAGTGGACATCGCTCGCCCGGTGGAACTCGGCGCCGCCTCGATCCGCCGTGCGGCACTGCCGCACCGGGCCGTGGTGCTCGCCGGTGACCGGGAGACCCTCGTCGAGGGCATGCGCCGAGTCGCCACAGGTGCTGCGGCACTCCGGGGGACGGCGGGTGTCGGGCGGGTGGCGTTCCTGTTCACGGGTCAGGGCGCGCAGCGTGCGTCGATGGGCCGGGGGTTGTACGAGGCGTTCCCGGTGTTCGCGGACGCGTTCGACCAGGTGGCGTTGCACGTGGATGCCCATCTGGACCGGCCGTTGGCGGAGGTGCTGGCTGACGAGGAGTTGATCCACCGCACCGGGTACGCGCAGCCGGCGCTATTCGCGGTGGAGGTGGCGTTGCATGCACTCCTCACCCACTGGGGTGTGCGGGCGGATGTCCTGGTCGGTCATTCGATCGGTGAGGTTGCTGCCGCGCACGTGGCCGGGGTGCTGTCCCTGTCGGACGCGGCCACGCTGGTCGCCGCGCGCGGCAGGTTGATGCAGGCCCTTCCGGCCGGTGGGGCGATGCTCGCCGTCGGAGCCTCCGAGGCAGACGTCCTTGCCGCGTTCCCGGACGTGGATGTCGCCGTGGTGAACGGTCCTGGGGCTGTGGTGGTCGCGGGGCTGGAAGCCGAGATCGAGGCCGTCGCGGAGGCTGCGGGCGAGCGTGGTTGGAAGTCCAGCCGTCTGCGGACGAGCCACGCCTTCCACTCCCGGTTGATGGAGCCGATGTTGGAGGACTTCCGCGCCGTGGCGCGGTCCCTGGCCTTCACCGAGCCTTCGGTCCCGGCGGTGTCCTCCGTGACAGGCCGCCCGGTCGGTGTCGGGCAGTGGTCGGACCCGGAGTACTGGGTCGACCAGGTCCGCCAGCCGGTCCGCTTCGCCGACGCACTCGACGCCCTCGACGGTGTCACCAGGTTCGTCGAGCTCGGCCCGGACGCGGTCCTGTCCGCGCTCGTCCAGCAGCCCGACGCCGTCACCGCGCCGCTGCTGCGCCGCGACCGCGACGAAGTCACCACCGCGCTGACGGCGCTCGCGACCTTGCACGTCAACGGTGTCCCGGTCGACTGGTCGCCGCTGTTCACGGGCGTCCGACCGGCTGAGCTGCCGACCTACGCCTTCCAGCACCAGCGGTACTGGCTGGAGAGCCGGCCCGCGAAGGCGGTGGCCGCCGATCCCGCCGAGGCCGGGTTCTGGGCCACGATCGACCGTGGCGACCTCACCACGCTCGCCACGGAACTCGGCGTCGACCCCTTGTCCCCGCTGGAGAGCGTGCTGCCCGCGCTGACGTCCTGGCGGGCACGCGGCCGCGAGCGCTCCCGGTCGGACGGCTGGCGCTACCGGGTCGGCTGGCAGCCGGTGCCCGAGCCGGGCACGTCGGTGCTGGAGGGCACCTGGGTGCTGGTCGGCGCGGACACCGTCGGACTCGCGGCGGCCCTGACCGGCCACGGTGCGCGGGTTCTGACGGTCGGAGCGGACGAGCGCGGCGCGCTCGCCCGGCGGCTGCGGGCGCTGGACGAGCCGATCGCGGGCGTGGTGAGCCTCGCCGCTCTTGAGGACGCGCCCCTGCTGGACACGTTCGCCGTGGTCCAGGCCTGCCTGGACGTCGAGTCGACGGCACCTCTCTGGCTGATCACCCGGGGCGCGGTGTCCGTCGGGAGGGCGGATGCTCCGGCCGGTCCGGTCCAGGCCCAGACCTGGGGCCTCGGTCGCACGCTGGCGCTGGAACACCCCGAGCGCTGGGGCGGTCTGCTGGACCTTCCTGCCGTCGTGGACAGTCGGGCGGCGGGTCGTGTCGCTGCCGTCCTGGGTGGTGCGCTGGGTGCGGAGGACCAGGTCGCCGTTCGCGGCGGCGGTGTGCTGGTGCGGCGCTTGGAGCATGCGCCGGTGGCTTCCGGGTCGGTCTGGAGTCCACGCGGCACGGTGTTGATCGCCGGTGGGACGGGTGGCCTGGGGGCCGAGGTGGCGCGGTGGGCGGCGGCGAACGGTGCGGAGCGGCTGGTGTTGCTCTCCCGGCGTGGATCTCAGGCGCCGGGGGCGGCGGAGCTGCTGGCCGAGCTGCCGATGGCGGAGATCCACGCCTGTGATCTGGCGGACCGGTCCGCGGTCGAGGCGCTGCTGGCAACGGTCGGCAAGGTCGACACGGTCGTGCACGCGGCCGGCGTCAGCGAGCACATGGCTCTGGTGGACGCGGACGAGGAGCACGTCCGCCGGGTCGTCGACGGCAAGGTCGACGGGGCGTTGCACCTGGACGCGTTGGTCGGTACGGATCTTGACGCGTTCGTGGTGTTCTCGTCGATCTCGGGTGTCTGGGGCAGCGGGGAGCAGGCGGCGTACGGGGCGGCGAACGCGGCGCTGGACGCGCTGGTGGCGCGGCGTCGCGCGCAGGGCTTGCCGGGTACCGCCGTCGCCTGGGGCCCCTGGGCCCGGGTCGGTATGGCGGCCGACGACGAGTCGGCCACGCAGTTGCGCCGGCGGGGTCTGAATCCGATGGATCCCGCTTGGGCGCTGGCCGCGCTGGCGTCGGCCGTCGGCTCGGGGGACGAGGCCGTCACCGTCGCGGACGTGCGGTGGTCGGAGTTCCTGCCGCTGTTCACGGCGGCACGTGAGCGGCCGTTCCTGGCCGACCTGCCGGAGGCTGTCGAGCTTGCTGTCGCTCCGGAGTCGGGCTCCGGGCCGGCTGCGCGGTTGGCGGGTCTGTCGTCGGCGGAGCGGCAGCGGACCGTGCTGGAGCTGGTCCGGGCCGAGGTCGCGGCGGTGCTGGGGCATGCGTCGGCCGGGGCGGTCGAGGCGTCGCGGGCGTTCAAGGAGCTGGGCTTCGACTCGCTGACCGCCGTCGAACTGCGCAACCGTCTGCGGTCGGCGACCGGGCTGGCGCTGCCGGCGACGCTGGCGTTCGACTACCCGAGCGCCGAGCGCCTCGCCGCGTTCGTCCTGGAACAGATGGTCGGTGCGACCGCCCCGGTGGCGGGCCCCGAGGTCACGACCGTGGCCACCGACGACCCGATCGTCATCGTCGGGACGGGCCTGCGGTTGCCGGGCGGGGTGGAGACACCTGAGGCGTTCTGGGATCTGGTGGCCGAGGGCCGGGACGGCATCGGCGCGTTCCCGACGAACCGTGGCTGGGACCTGGAAGGGCTGTACCACCCGGATCCGGAGCACGCGGGCACCTACTACGCCCGCGAGGGTGGATTCCTCCACGACGCGGGCAAGTTCGACGCCGCGCTGTTCGGGATCTCGCCGCGCGAGGCGTTGACGATGGATCCGCAGCAGCGGTTGCTGCTGGAGACGTCGTGGGAGGCGTTGGAGCGGGGTGGGGTCGATCCGCTGGGCCTGCGCGGCGAGCCGGTCGGTGTGTTCGTCGGTGCCTCGTTCATGGGGTACGGCACCGGATCGGTGGAGGGCGGGGAGGGCCTGGAGGGGCACCTGCTGACGGGCACGGCCTCGTCGGTGATGTCCGGCCGGATCTCCTACACGTTCGGGCTCGAAGGCCCTGCGGTGACCATCGACACGGCGTGCTCGTCGTCGCTGGTCGCGCTGCACCTGGCCGCGCAGGCGCTGCGTTCGGGTGAGTGCTCGATGGCGCTGGTCGGCGGCGTCACCGTGATGCCGACGCCAGACATCTTCGTGGAGTTCTCGCGTCAGCGGGGTCTGGCGCCCGACGGCCGGTGCAAGTCGTTCGGTGCGGGCGCGGACGGGACGGGCTGGTCCGAGGGGGCCGGTGTCCTGCTGGTCGAGCGGTTGTCGTCCGCGCGGGCGGCCGGTCGCCAGGTCCTGGCGGTGGTGCGGGGTACGGCGGTGAACCAGGACGGTGCGTCGAACGGTCTGACGGCGCCGAACGGTCCGTCGCAGCAGCGGGTGATCCGGGCCGCGTTGGCGCAGGCGGGCCTGTCGGCATCCGACGTGGATGTCGTTGAGGCGCACGGCACCGGCACGACGCTCGGCGACCCGATCGAGGCCCAGGCACTGCTGGCGACGTACGGTCAGGACCGTGACGGCGGCGAGCCGTTGTGGCTGGGGTCGGTGAAGTCGAACATCGGTCACACGCAGGCGGCGGCCGGTGTCGCGGGCATCATCAAGATGCTGCTGGCGATGCGGCACGAGACGCTCCCCGCCACCCTGCACGCGGACGAGCCGTCGGCGGAGGTCGACTGGTCCGTAGGCGCAGTCGGGTTGCTGACGGAGTCGCGGCCGTGGACGTCCGGGGACCGGCCGCGACGAGCGGGTGTGTCGGCCTTCGGCGTCAGCGGGACGAACGCGCACGTGATCCTGGAAGAGCCCCCGGTGGCGGAGCCGGCCTCGGTACCGGTCGCGCACCTGCCGATGGTGCCGGTGCTGCTGTCCGGCCGGACCCCGGACGCGCTGCGGGCCCAGGCGGAGCGGCTGAGGACGGTGTCGGGCACTGACCTGTCGGCCGTGGCGGCGGCTGCGGCGCGGCGTCCGGTGCTGGCGCATCGTGCGGTGGTGCTCGCGGGTGGGACCGACGCGCTGACGGCCGGGCTGGATGCGGTGGTGTCCGGTGCGGGTGGTCTGACCGGCACCGCACGGGCGGGCCGGGTGGCGTTCCTGTTCACGGGCCAGGGCGCGCAGCGTGCGTCGATGGGCCGGGGGTTGTATGACACGTTCCCAGTGTTCGCGGACGCGTTCGACCAGGTGGCGTTGCACGTGGATGCCCATCTGGACCGGCCGTTGGCGGAGGTCCTCGCGGACGAGGAGTTGATCCACCGGACGGGGTATGCGCAGCCGGCCCTGTTCGCGGTTGAGGTGGCGTTGCACGCGCTCCTCACGCACTGGGGTGTGCGGGCGGATGTCCTGGTGGGGCACTCGATCGGTGAGATCGCTGCCGCTCATGTGGCCGGGGTGCTGTCCCTGTCGGACGCGGCCACGCTGGTCGCCGCGCGCGGCAGGTTGATGCAGGCCCTTCCGGCCGGTGGGGCGATGCTCGCCGTCGGAGCCTCCGAGGCGGACGTCCTCGCCGCGTTCCCGGACGTGGACGTCGCCGTGGTGAACGGCCTGTCCTCGGTCGTCGTGGCCGGGCCGGAGGCCGAGATCGACGCCGTCGCGGAGGCTGCGGGCGAGCGCGGCTGGAAGACCAGCCGCCTGCGCACCAGCCACGCCTTCCACTCCCGGCTGATGGAGCCGATGTTGGAGGACTTCCGCGCCGTGGTGCGTGGGTTGTCCTTCGCTGAGCCTTCGGTCCCGGCGGTGTCCTCCGTGACAGGCCGCCCGGTCGGTGTCGGGCAGTGGTCGGACCCGGAGTACTGGGTGGACCAGGTCCGCAAGCCCGTCCGGTTCGCCGACGCCCTCGACGCCCTCGACGGCGTCACCACCTACGTCGAGCTCGGCCCGGACGCGGTCCTGTCCGCGCTCGTCCAGCAGCCCGACGCCGTCACCGCGCCCCTGCTGCGCCGCGACCGCGACGAAGCGACCACCGCACTGACGGCACTCGCGACCTTGCACGTCAACGGCGTCCCGGTCGACTGGTCGCCGCTATTCACGGGCGTCCGACCGGCCGAGCTGCCGACCTACGCCTTCCAACGCCAGGAGTACTGGCTCGAATTCAGGTCTCCGGTGGTCGACGCTGTCGAGGCGGGTTTCTGGGACCGGATCGAGCAGGGCGACCTGCCCGGCCTCGCCGCGCAGCTCGGCGTCGCGGAGGCCGACCTGGAAGGTGTCCTGCCCGCGCTGACCTCCTGGCGCGCGCAGGGTCGGGAGCGTTCGCTCCTGGACGGCTGGCGCTACCACGTCACCTGGGAGCCGCTGCCGGAACCCGGGGCTGTGTCCCTCGCGGGAGGTACCTGGATCCTGGTCGGCGATGTCCCGTTGGCCGACGCGCTGGAACAGCACGGAGCCAAGGTCCTTTCGGTGCCGGCGGGTTCGACGGCGGAGCTGGACACCCGCCTGTGTGGCCTGGACGTCGTCGGCGTCCTGGCGGCGCCGGGGTCCGTGGACGAGGCGCTGGCACTGGTCCGGACGATGGCGACTGCCGGGTCCGGGGCCGCGTTGTGGCTGGTGACGCGGGGTGCCGTGGTCACCGGCCGGGCGGACGGCGCGGTGGACGTCGACCAGGCGCAGCTGTGGGGCTTCGGCCGGGCGGTGGGGCTGGAGCACCCCGGGATGTGGGGCGGTCTGCTCGACCTTCCTGCCGTCGTGGACAGTCGGGCGGCGGGTCGTGTCGCTGCTGTCCTGGGTGGTGCGTTGGGTGCGGAGGATCAGGTCGCGGTGCGCGGCGGCGGTGTGCTGGTGCGGCGCTTGGAGCATGCGCCGGTGGGTTCCGGGTCGGTCTGGAAGCCTCGGGGCACGGTGCTGATCGCCGGTGGGACGGGTGGTCTGGGCGTCGAGGTGGCGCGGTGGGCGGCGGCGAACGGTGCGGAGCGGTTGGTGTTGCTCTCGCGGCGTGGATCTCAAGCGCCCGGGGCGGCGGAGTTGTTGGCGGAGCTGCCGATGGCGGAGATCCATGCGTGTGATCTGGCGGATCGGTCCGCGGTGGAGGCGTTGCTGGCCGTGGTCGGTCGGGTCGACGCGGTCGTGCATGCGGCCGGTGTGGCCGAGGACGTGTCACTCGTGGACGCGGACGAGGCGCATCTGGACCGGGTGATCCGGGGCAAGGTCGACGGGGCGTTGCACCTGGACGCGTTGGTGGGTACGGATCTTGACGCGTTCGTGGTGTTCTCGTCGATCTCGGGTGTCTGGGGCAGCGGGGAGCAGGCGGCGTACGGGGCGGCGAACGCGGCGTTGGACGCGCTGGTGGCGCGGCGTCGCGCGCAGGGTCTGCCGGGTACCGCCGTCGCCTGGGGCCCTTGGGCCCGGGTTGGTATGGCGGCGGACGACGAGACGGCCGCGCAGCTGCGACGGCGGGGTCTGAGCCCGATGGATCCCGCTCGGGCGCTGGCAGCGCTGGCGTCGGCTGTCGGCTCGGGCGAGGCGGCCGTCACCGTCGCGGACGTCCGCTGGGCGGACTTCCTGCCGCTGTTCACCGCGAGCCGCGCCCGACCGTTCTTCGACCGGCTGCCGGAGGCCGCCGAGTCGGCCACCGTGCCGGAGTCGGACTCCGGGCTGGCCGCGCGGTTGGCGGGTCTGTCGTCGGCGGAGCGGCAGCGGACCGTGCTGGAGCTGGTCCGGGCCGAGGTCGCGGCGGCTCTCGGCCATGCGTCGGCCGGGGAGATCGAGGCGTCGCGGGCGTTCAAGGAGCTGGGCTTCGACTCGCTGACCGCCGTCGAACTGCGCAACCGTCTGCGGTCGGCGACCGGGCTGGCGCTGCCGGCGACGCTGGCGTTCGACTACCCGAGCGCCGAGCGGCTCGCCGCGTTCGTGCTGGCACAGGTGGTGGGCAGCGCGGAGGCAGCCGCACCGACCGGGGCGGCGGTTCCGGTCGCGGTCCAGGACGACCCGGTGGTCATCGTGGGGATGGGGCTGCGGTTGCCGGGCGGGGTGGAGACACCCGAGGCGTTCTGGGATCTGATGGCCGAGGGCCGGGACGGCATCGGGGCCTTCCCGGCCGACCGTGGCTGGGACCTGGAAGCCCTGTACCACCCCGACCCGGACCACGCGGGCACCTCGTACACCCGGCACGGAGGCTTCGTCTACGAGGCCGGCGACTTCGACGCCAGGCTGTTCGGGATCTCGCCGCGCGAGGCGCTGGCGATGGATCCGCAGCAGCGGTTGCTGCTGGAGACGTCGTGGGAGGCATTGGAGCGGGGTGGGGTCGATCCGCTGGGCCTGCGCGGCGAGCCGGTGGGCGTGTTCGTCGGTGCCTCGTTCATGGGATACGGCATCGGGTCGGTGGAGAGCGGGGAGGGCCTGGAGGGGCATCTGCTGACGGGCACGGCCTCGTCGGTGATGTCCGGCCGGATCTCCTACTCCTTCGGACTCGAAGGCCCTGCGGTGACGGTGGACACGGCGTGCTCGTCGTCGCTGGTCGCGTTGCACCTGGCGGCGCAGGCGCTGCGGTCGGGTGAGTGCTCGATGGCGCTGGTCGGCGGTGCGACCGTGATGCCGAACGCCGATGTCTTCGTGGAGTTCTCGCGTCAGCGCGGACTTGCTGCCGACGGCCGGTGCAAGTCGTTCGGTGCGGGCGCGGACGGGACGGGCTGGTCCGAGGGTGTCGGCATGCTGCTCGTCGAGCGGTTGTCGTCGGCGCGGGCTGCCGGTCGCCAGGTCCTGGCGGTGGTCCGGGGCACGGCGGTGAACCAGGACGGTGCGTCGAACGGTCTGACGGCGCCGAACGGTCCGTCGCAGCAGCGGGTGATCCGGGCGGCGCTGGCGCAGGCGGGGTTGACCCCGCAGGACGTCGACGCGGTCGAGGCGCACGGCACCGGCACGACGCTCGGTGACCCGATCGAGGCCCAGGCACTCCTGGCCACCTACGGTCAGGACCGTGACGGCGGCGAGCCGCTCTGGCTCGGGTCGGTGAAGTCGAACATCGGCCACACGCAGGCGGCGGCCGGTGTCGCGGGCATCATCAAGATGCTGCTGGCGATGCGGCACGAGACGCTCCCCGCCACCCTGCACGCGGACGAGCCGTCGCCGCACGTGGAATGGTCGGCCGGTGAGGTCGAGCTGCTGACCGAGTCGCGTCCCTGGAACCCCGGGGACCGGCCTCGTCGGGCCGGCGTCTCGGCGTTCGGCGTCAGCGGCACCAACGCGCACGTCATCCTCGAAGAGGCCCCCGCAGGGGAGGTCCCGGCCGACGGCCCGGAGCCGACGGTCGTCCCGGTGCTGCTCGCCGGGCACACCGAGTCGGCGCTGCGGGCCCAGGCGGAGCGTCTGCGGCACGTCGCCGACCAGGATCTCCACGCGCTCGCCGCGGCTGCGGCGCGGCGCCCGGCGCTGGCGCATCGCGCGGTGGTGCTCGCGGGTGGGACCGACGCGCTGACGGCCGGGCTGGACGCGGTGGCGTCCGGTGCGGGTGGTCTGACCGGCACCGCACGGGCGGGTCGGGTGGCGTTCCTGTTCACGGGTCAGGGTGCGCAGCGTGCGTCGATGGGCCGGGGGTTGTACGAGGCGTTCCCGGTGTTCGCGGACGCGTTCGACCAGGTGGCGTTGCACCTGGATGCCGATCTGGACCGGCCGTTGGCGGAGGTCCTCGCGGACGAGGAGCTGATCCACCGCACCGGGTACGCCCAGCCGGCCCTGTTCGCAGTGGAGGTCGCCCTGCACGCGCTCCTCACGCACTGGGGTGTGCGGCCGGATGTTCTGGTGGGGCACTCGATCGGTGAGATCGCTGCCGCGCACGTGGCCGGGGTGCTGTCCCTCGGGGACGCCGCCACGCTGGTCGCGGCACGCGGCCGACTGATGCAGGCCCTTCCGGCCGGTGGGGCGATGCTCGCCGTCGGAGCCTCCGAGGCGGACGTCCTCGCCGCGTTCCCGGACGTGGACGTCGCTGTGGTGAACGGCCCTGGGGCCGTGGTGGTCGCGGGCCTGGAAGCCGAGATCGACGCCGTCGCGGAGGCTGCGGGCGAGCGGGGCTGGAAGACCAGCCGTCTGCGGACCAGCCACGCCTTCCACTCCCGGCTGATGGAGCCGATGCTGGAGGACTTCCGCGTGATCGTGAAGTCCCTGGCCTTTGCCGAACCGTCGCTCCCGGCGGTCTCCACGGTGACCGGCCGCCCGGTCCGGCCGGGCGAGTGGTCGGACCCGGAGTACTGGGTCGACCAGGTCCGCAAGCCGGTCCGCTTCGCGGACGCCCTCGCGGCGCTCGACGGCGTCACCAGGTTCGTCGAACTGGGCCCGGACGGCGTCCTGTCGGCGCTCGTCCAGCAGCCCGACGCCGTCGCCACGCCGCTGCTGCGCCGCGACCGCGACGAGGCGACCACCGCACTGACGGCGCTCGCGACCCTGCACGTCAACGGTGTCCCGGTCGACTGGTCGCCCTTCTTCACCGGCGTCCGGCCGCTCGAACTCCCCGCCTACGCCTTCCAGCGGCAGCGGTACTGGCTTGCCGCGACCCGCGGCGCCGGCGATCTCGGTGCGGCCGGGCTCGGCGCCGCCGAGCACCCCTTGCTCGGCGCGGTCGTGCCGCTGGTCGACGGGGACGGGACGGTGCTCACCGGCCGGCTCTCGCTCGGTGACCAGCCCTGGCTGGCCGATCACGTGGTCGCCGGTGCGGCGCTGCTGCCCGGGACGGCGCTGCTGGAGCTCGCGCTCCAGGCCGCCCGCCAGGTCGGCTGCGACACCGTCGAGGAGCTGACGCTGCACGTGCCGCTCGTCGTTCCCGACCGGGCCGCGGTTCGGATCCAGGTGACGGTGGACGGCCCGGACGAGCGGGGCCGCCGGGACGTGCGCATCCACTCCCGTGACGAGCACGGCGACGGCTGGCAGCACCACGCCACCGGCGCCCTCGCGCCGGCCGGCGCTGCGGCGGGGCGGGCCGTCGACACCTCCGCCGTCTGGCCGCCCGCCGGCGCGGTGGAGGTGCCGCTCGACGGCCTCTACGCCGGTCTCCGGGACATGGGCCTGGACTACGGGCCGGCGTTCCAGGCGCTTCGGGAGGTCTGGCGTCGTGGCGACGACCTGTTCACCGAGGTGGTCCTCGGCGAGGAGTTCCGGCGTGAGGCGTCGCGGTTCGGTGCGCATCCCGCCCTGATCGACGCGGCCCTGCACGCGCTGAGCCTGCCGGGCGGCGACGCCGAGGGCGGTGACGCCGACGCGGTGGCACGGCTGCCGTTCAGCTGGTCGGACGTGGCGGTGTACGCCGCCGGCGCGGACCGGTTGCGGGTCCGGATCAGTCCGGCCGGCGGTGACGCGGTCCGGTTGGAGGCGTTCACCACGGCGGGGCAGGCCGTGCTCGCGGTCGGGTCGCTGGTGATGAGGCCGGTGCCGTCCACCCGTCCCGTGGCGGCGGACCTGTTCGCGGTCGAGTGGGACCGGGTGCCGGTGCCTTCCCCTTCGGCGGCCTCGCCGAGGGCGGCCGGCTGGGCGGTGCTCGGGGAGCCGCTGCCGGAGCTGCCGGGTGTGCCGGCGCGGGACGGCTTCGGTGCCCCGGTGGTGCTCGTGGCCGCGGGTGGCGCGGGCAGCGGCGGTCAGGGGGCCGGCGGGGTCGCCGAGGTGACGCGTGCGGAGGTCCGCCGGGTGCTGGCGGTCGTGCAGAGCTCGCTGGTCACCGACTCCCGGGTGGTGGTGCTGACCAGGAACGCGGTCCTGCCCGGTGGCGAAGGGGGCGAAGGCGGTGACGGCGTCGACCTCGCCGGGGCTGCGGTCTGGGGCCTGCTCCGGTCGGCCCAGCAGGAGAATCCGGACCGGTTCGTCCTGGTCGACGTCGACGAGGACGCCGCGTCCTGGCTGGCGCTGCCGGCGGCGGTGGCCTCCGGTGAGCCTCAGGTGGCGGTCCGTGGTGGCGCGCTGTTCGCGCCGCGGCTGGCGCGCACGACCGCCGGTGACCGGGCGATCGACCCGACCACCGGCCGGGTCACCGATCCGACCACCGCATCGGTCACGGACCCGGCCACGGACCCGGCGGTCGGATCGTTCGGCGCCGGAACCGTGCTGATCACCGGCGGGTCCGGCACGCTCGCGGGCCGGGTGGCGCGTCATCTGGTCGCCTCCCACGGGATCCGCCGGCTGGTCCTGGTCAGCCGCAGCGGCGGCGGGGAGGCGGTGGCCGGGGAGCTCGGCGCCGAAGGCGTGGAGGTGACGCTCGCCGCGGCGGACGTGACCGACCGTGCCGCGCTGGCCGCGGTGATCGCCGGGATCCCGGCGGAGCACCCGCTGACCGGGGTGGTGCACACCGCCGGTGTCCTGGACGACGGGATCGTCGAGCAGATGACGCCCGACCGGCTCGACCGCGTCCTGCGGCCGAAGGTGGACGGCACGCTGCACCTGCACGAACTCACCCGGGGCCTGGAACTCTCGGCGTTCGTCCTGTTCTCGTCCGCGTCGGCGGTCTTCGGGACGCCGGGGCAGGCGAACTACGCCGCGGCCAACGGGTTCCTCGACGCGTTCGCCCAGCACCGCCGGGCGCTCGGGCTGCCGGGGCAGGCGCTGGCCTGGGGACCGTGGGCCGAGGGCGGCATGGCCGGTGACCTGGACGAGGCCGACCGGCAGCGGATGGCCCGGGCCGGCGTGCTGCCCTTCGACGTCGCGTCGGGGCTGGCGGCGTTCGACGCTGCCGTGACCGCCGCGGCGGCGCCGGTGGTGCCGATCCGGCTCGACCTGGCGGCCGTGCGGGCGGCGGGGGAGGTGCCGGCGCTGCTGAGCGGCCTGGTCCGGAGGCCGGCGGTCAGGGCCGTGGCGCCCACGGTGGTGCCGGTCGCCCAGCGGTTGGCGGGGCTGTCGGACGAGGCGAGGCGCGAACTGCTGCTGGACCTGGTGCACGGCCACATGGCGACGGTGCTGGGCTACCCGGCCGACCATCCGATGGAGCCCGCCCGGGGCTTCCTCGACCAGGGGTTCGACTCGCTCACCGCGGTCGAACTGCGCAACGGTCTGACCGCGGTGACCGGCCTGCGCCTGCCGGCGACGGTGATCTTCGACTACCCGACCCCCGGCGACCTGGCCGAGCACCTGTTCGAGCAGTTGGCCCCGGTGGAGCCGGTGGCCCCGCCGCTGCCCGCGCTGGCCGAGCTCGACCGGTTCGAGGCCTCGTTGGCCGCCGACGGGCTCGACCCCGCGGTGCGCGACCAGATCGCGGACCGGCTCCGGAGGCTGCTCGCGGGCTGGCAGCCGACGGAGGCGGACGAGGTCGTCGACCTGCTGGAGGAGGCCAGCGACGAGGAGATGTTCGCGTTCATCGACAACGACCTCGGCCTGTAGCCGGCCGGGGCGGGGCGGAGCGCCGGCACGCAGGGGCCGGCGCTCCACCGGCCGCGAGGGCGCGGCGCGACCGGTGGACGCGGCCTACTTCCGCATGATCACGGGTTCGCGCCGGCGCAGCAGCCGGGCGACGACGAGTCCGAAGAGCACGGAGAGGGCCAGCAGCATGCCCATGTCGAGCAGCCAGACGCTGCCGCGGTGGGCGAACATCGGGTCGTCGGTGAGGGGGTCGGGCAGGAGGGCGCCCAGGTCGACGGTGGCGGCCATCGCGCCGAACCCCCAGCGCGCGGGCGCCAGCCAGGAGAGCTGGTTGAGGATCGGCGTCTGGTCGAGCTGGAGCAGCGCGCCGCAGAACACCACCTGGACGATGGCGACCAGGACCAGCAGGGGCATGGTCACCTCCTCCTTCTTCACCACGGCGGAGACGAGGAGGCCGAGGACCATCGTGGTGACGGAGAGCAGGGCGACGGCGAGGGTGATCTCCACCAGGCGCGGCAGGAACACGCCTCCGGCCCCCGGTGGTCCGAGCCCGACGCCGACCAGGGCGACCAGGGTGAGGACCACCGACTGGACGACCGTGATGGTGCCGAGCACCACGATCTTCGAGCAGAGGTACGCGGATCTGGACAGGCCGACGGCGCGTTCGCGCTGGTAGATGACGGTTTCCTTGACCAGTTCGCGGACGGCGTTGGCGGCCCCGGTGAGGACGCCGCCGACGCAGAGGATGAGCAGCGCGTTGAGGGCGGTGTCCTCGTCGAGCTGTCGGCCCGCGAGGGCGCGCGTCAGGGCGCCCATGATGAACGGCAGGGCGATCATCACGGCGAGGAAGGTCCTGTCGGCGGCGAGCACCGTGGCGTAGCGGCGGACGAGGGTGGAGACCTGTTTGCCCCAGCGCCTCGGGGTGGGTCGGGGGGCCGAGGCGGTGGGCGCCGGCGTGCCGGGGAGCGAGCGGGCGGGGTGGTCCATGGCGCCGGCGATGTAGCGCCGGTAGGGGGTGGACGCCCGGTACTGACCGGCCCAGTCGTGGTCGCGCCGGCTCTCGAAGGCTTCGAACGCCTGGGGCCAGTGGTCGAAGCCGAAGTGGCCGAGGGCCTCGCCGGGCGGGCCGTACCAGGCGATCCGGCCGCCGGGGACGAGCAGGAGCAGACGGTCGCAGAGGTCGAGGCTGAGCACGCTGTGGGTGACGACGATGACGGTGTGTCCGTCGTCGGCGAGGCCGCGGAGCATCTGCATGACCGAGCGGTCCATGCCGGGGTCGAGACCGCTGGTGGGTTCGTCCAGGAACAGCAGGGAGGGCTTGGTGAGCAGTTCGAGGGCGACGCTGACACGCTTGCGCTGGCCGCCGGAGAGATTGGAGATGACCTGGTCGGCGCGCTGGGTGAGGCCGAGCTCGCTGATCACCTCCTCGACCCGGGCCTCCCGTTCGGCGGGGGCGGTGTCGCCGGGGAAGCGGAGCTCGGCCGCGTACCGCAGGGCTCGGCGGACCCGCAGCTGGGTGTGCAGGATGTCGTCCTGCGGGACGAGGCCGATGCGGTGGCGCAGCTCGGCGTACTCGCGGTAGAGGTCGCGGCCGTCGTAGCGGACGGTGCCCCCGGTCGCGGGGCGGAGCCCGGTGAGGGCGTTGAGCAGGGTGGACTTGCCCGCGCCGCTGGGGCCGGTGACGGCCAGCAGGCTCTTCTCGCCGACCGGGAAGGTGACATGGTCGAGCAGGACGTGGGCGTCGCCGACCGTGACGGTGAGGTCCTCGACGTCGAGGTCGACGATGCCGGTGTCGACGAACTCCTGGAGCTCGTCGCCGATCAGGCAGAACTCCGAGTGGCCGATGCCGACCAGGTCGCCCTGGCCGACGAGGGCCTCGAACACGGGCTGGCCGTTGAGGTAGGTGCCGTTGTGGCTCTCCAGGTCCGCGATCTCGTACCGGCCGTCGGGGAGGGCACGGAGCTCGGCGTGGTGGCGGGAGGCGGAGAGGTCGCTCACCACCAGGTCGTTGTCGGGGGCGCGGCCGATCCGGACGACGCGGGCGGACAGCGGGAGGATGCTGGTCGGCGGGCGGTAGGAGCCGGTGATCGAGGTGAGGGCGGACGACTGCCGCTGCTGGACGGTCATCGGCTCGGGCAGGGCGCTCAGGCTGCAGCGGGGCCCGTCGGCGGGATCGCCGAAGCGGACCACGCTGCCGGGGCCGACGTCCAGGTGCCGGACGCGGTGGCCCTCGGTGTACGTGCCGTTGGTGGAACCGACGTCGTCGAGCACCCACCGGCCGTCCCCCTCGTGCAGGACGGCGTGGTGCCAGGAGACCCGGGGGTCGGTGAACACGACGTCGCTGGCCGGGTCCCGGCCGACGGCGTAGGAGCGGCTCGGGCTCATGACCTGCGAGTCGCCTTCGGCATCGAGTACGAGCTGGGGCGCGCTGGGCCCGAACTCTCGTTCTCCCATACGGTCGATGCTAGTCCGGTGGGGGCCCGGCCGCCCGGGCGCCTGCCCCCTGTGACGGCCTCGGACCGCGCGATCGGCGGATCCCGGCCCGTCGGGGGGATTCCCGCCGGCGGGCCGGGATCCGCGGCTAAGGGACTCCTAGGGGTTGAGGGGCCCGAGGGACCGCTCCTAGCGTCTGGGACGGTACCGCCGGTCCGCGGTGCCGTCCCACCCTGCGATCCCGGTGACCACCGGAGTGAGGTGACGCGCTGGTGTCGACTGAGCAGAGGCTCCGGGACTATTTGAAGCGGGTGACCGCCGACCTCCATCAGACGCGCAAGCGGCTGGCGGAGGCCGAGGCCGGCGCCCGCGAGCCGATCGCGATCGTCGGGATGGCCTGCCGCTACCCGGGCGGGATCACCACTCCGGACGAGCTGTGGAAGCTGGTGGAGGAGGGCCGGGACGGCATCGGCCTGTTCCCGACCGACCGCGGCTGGGACGTCGAGGGGCTCTACCACCCCGACCCGGACCACCCCGGCACCTCGTACGCGCGCGAAGGCGGGTTCCTCTACGAGGCCGCGGACTTCGACCCGGACGTGTTCGGGATCTCGCCGCGCGAGGCGCTGGCGACGGACCCGCAGCAGCGCCTGCTGCTGGAGACGGCGTGGGAGGCGCTGGAGCGGGCCGGGGTGGACCCGCTGGGCCTGCGCGGCTCCCGCACCGGCGTCTACGTGGGCCTGATGTACCACGACTACGCCGCGCGCCTGCTGGACGTCCCGGACGAGGTCGAGGCGTACCTCGGGACCGGCAACTCCGGCAGCGTCGCCTCCGGCCGGATCTCCTACACGCTCGGCCTGGAGGGCCCCGCGCTGACGGTGGACACCGCCTGCTCGTCGTCCCTGGTCACGCTGCACCTGGCGGCCCGGGCGCTGCAGGCGGGCGAGTGCGATCTCGCCCTCGCGGGCGGGGCCGCGGTGATGGCGACCCCGGAGACGTTCGTCGGGTTCTCGCGGCAGCGGGGGCTGGCGGCCGACGGCCGGTGCAAGTCCTTCGCGGCGGGTGCGGACGGCACCGGCTGGGGCGAGGGCGTCGGCATGCTGCTGGTGGAGCGGCTGTCGGACGCGCAGCGGCTCGGCCACCCGGTCCTGGCGGTGGTGCGGGGCACGGCGGTGAACCAGGACGGCGCCTCCAGCGGTCTGACGGCGCCGAACGGCCCGTCGCAGCAGCGCGTCATCCGGGAGGCGCTGGCGAACGCCGGTCTGTCGCCGCGGGACGTCGACGTGGTCGAGGCGCACGGTACGGGGACGACGCTGGGCGACCCGATCGAGGCCCAGGCGCTGCTGGCGACGTACGGGCGGGACCGGGACGGCGGCGACCCGCTCTGGCTCGGGTCGATCAAGTCGAACCTCGGGCACACCCAGGCGGCGGCCGGGGCGGCCGGCATCATCAAGATGGTCCAGGCGATGCGGCACGGCGTGCTGCCCCGCACGCTGCACGTCGACGCGCCCACCCCCCAGGTCGACTGGGCGTCAGGGGACGTGGAACTGCTCACCGAGGCCCGCCCCTGGCCGGCGGTGGACCGTCCGCGCCGGGCGGCCGTCTCGTCGTTCGGCATCAGCGGCACCAACGCCCACGTCATCGTGGAGGAACCCCCCGCCCCCCAGACCCCCTCCGCCCCCCAGACCCCGTCCGTGTCCCAGACCCCGTCCGCCCCCCGGGCCGCACCCGCTCCGGCGGCCGGCCGGGTGGTGCCGCTGGTCGTCAGCGGACCGGACGCCGACGCGCTGCGCCGGCAGGCCGGACGGCTCGGCCGCCACCTGCGGGAGCATCCGGACGGGTCCCCGGCCGACCTCGCCCGGTCGACCACCCTGCGGGCCGCGCTGCCGCACCGGGCCGTGTTCCTCGCGCAGCGGACCGATGACGGCCTGGCACGGGCGGCCGACGCGCTGACCGCCTGGGCCTCCGGAGGCCGGGGCGAGGGCATGGTCGAAGGGGTCGCGGTCCGCGGGAAGCGGGCGTTCCTCTTCACCGGCCAGGGCGCGCAGCGGGCGGCCATGGGGGCGGCACTCGCCGCCGAGTTCCCGGTGTTCGCGGACGCGCTGGCCACCGTCACCGCCGCGCTGGACCCGCACCTGGGCGTGCCGCTGGCCGTCGCGCTCCACGACGAGGACCTCGTCCACCGGACCGAGTACGCGCAGCCGGCGCTGTTCGCCGTCGAGGTGGCGTTGCACGCACTGCTCACGCACTGGGGTGTGCGGGCGGACGTCCTGGTCGGGCACTCGATCGGTGAGATCGCCGCCGCGCACGTGGCCGGGGTGCTGTCGCTCGCGGACGCGGCCGCGCTGGTCGCCGCGCGCGGCCGGCTGATGCAGGCCCTACCCGCCGGCGGGGCGATGCTCGCCGTCGGAGCCTCCGAGGCCGACGTCCGGGCGGCGTTCGGCACGCTGGACGTCGCGGCGGTGAACGGCCCGGCGGCCGTGGTGGTCTCCGGGGCCGCGGACGCGGTGGAGGAGGCGGCCGTGCTCGCGGCCGGGCGCGGCTGGAAGACCAGTCGGCTGCGGACCGGCCACGCGTTCCACTCCCGGCTGATGGAGCCGATGCTGGCGGAGTTCCGGACCGTCGTGAAGTCCCTGGCCTTCGCCGAGCCGTCGACGCCGGCGGTGTCGAGCGTGACCGGCCGACGGGTGGGACCGGGGGAGTGGACGGACCCGGAGTACTGGGTCGAGCAGGTCCGCCGGCCCGTCCGTTTCGCGGACGCCGTCGGCGCGCTGGACGGCATCGGCACGCTCGTGGAGCTCGGCCCGGACGGCGTCCTGACGGCGCTGGCCCGGCAGCTGCGCCCGGACGCCGTGTGCGTCCCGACGCTGCGCAAGGACCGCGACGAGCCCACCACCGCGCTCACCGCGCTGGGCACGCTGTTCGTCCACGGTTTCCCGGTCGACTGGAGCGCGGTGCTTCCCGGCGCGCGCCGCGTCGACCTCCCGACGTACGCGTTCCACCGGCGGCGGTTCTGGCTGGACGGCCCGGCCGAGGAGCAGCCGGGCACCGAGGGGTGGCGCTACCGCGTCGAGTGGCAGCCGGCGGACGACGTCCTGACCGCCGGCCCGCCGGCCACCGACCTGCCGGGCACGGACGCCTCGGCCACCGACCTGGCCGGCGCGGAGCCGCAGACCGGCGCCGGGCAGACCGCCGTGCCGCAGCCCGCCACCGCGCCGCAGCCCGCCGCCGCGCCGGACGGCGCGTGGCTGGTGCTGGGCGAGGAGGACGGGGCGCTCGCCGGCGCCCTGCGGGCCGCGGGCACCGAGGTGGTCGCCGAGCCCGGGCCGGCCCTCGCCGGTGTGCTGGCCGCGGTGTCCACCCCGGAGCAGGCCCTCGCGGTCGTCCGGCAGGGCCTGACGGCACCGCACTGGTTCGTCACCCGGCGCGCGGTGGCCACCGGGCCGGACGATCCGGCGCCCGACCCGGGCCCGGCGGCGGTCTGGGGACTGGCCCGGGTCCTCGGCCTGGAGCACCCGGACCGGTGGGGCGGACTGGTCGACCTGCCCGAACGGCCGGACGCCCCGGCGGCGGCCCGGCTCGTCGC
>NZ_JBEXNT010000074.1:0-27117 GCF_040611255.1 Kitasatospora sp. NPDC002965
TCACCTCGTTGGTCCCCCCCACCCCGTTGTCCCCCTCGTGGGCCCGCGGGGGGTGTCGGCCCCCGGGCGCCGCCCGGTCCCCCGGGGCCCCCCCGACGGGGTGCGGCGCGTGCCGCCCGGTCCGGCCCGGCTCCCCTGTGGAGCCGGGTCGGACCGGTGCGGGGTCCTGCGGTCATGCGCGCAGTGTGGCGAGTTCCGCGTCGGCGCGCTCGGTGACCAGGGCGAGGACGCGGCCCGCGGCGGCCAGGTCCTCGGCCGGTATCCCGCCCCAGATGCGGGCGGAGACGGGGGCGGTGTCCGCGCCGGTGGCGGCGAGCAGCTCGCGCCCCGCCTCCGTGGGGAGAAGGTGTGCCCCGTCCGTGACGAGCAACTGCCGGGTCAGCAGCTCGTCGAGCGTGGCGCGGATGTCGGCCGGATCGGCCTTGAGGGAGTGCTGCACCTGGGCGACGAGGTCGTCCGGCGTCTGTGCGGTGTCGGCGGTGACGGCGGCGCGCAGGGCGATCTGCTGCGGGAACGTGACGCCGTGCCGGGCCAGGACGTGTTCCAGGACGCCGCGGGCGGCGTAGTGGGCGAGGCCGAGGGCGCGGGCGGTGGCCGGTGCGGCAGCGGGCGCGGTGGTGACGGGTGCGGTGGTGACGGGTGCGGTGGCGGTCATGGTGGTGTCCCCTGAGTGTTCTCGTCGTGCGGGAGGGCGGGGGTGAGAGGTGCGTCGAGCAGGGCCGTCAGCTCGGCGGTGAACGCGCCGGTCCGCTCGGCGTCGAGGCCGCCGAGTGGTTCCAGCAGTTGCCGGAGCAGTCCCTGGACCACCTCGACGGCCTGCCGTGTGACGGCCCGGCCCTCGTCGGTGAGGGCGAGTTGGACGGCGCGCGGGTCGCGGGGGTCGCGGGCGCGCTCGACGAGGCCGGCCGACTCCAGGGCGCGGGCCAGCTTCGAGACGTACAGCGCCTCCAGGCCGGTGTGGTCGGCCAGTCGGCGCTGGCTGGGCCGCTCGCCGGTGCGGTGCATGCCGTACAGCGACGCGACCAGGACGTACTGCGCGTGGGTGAGGCCCAGGGGGGCCACCGCGCGATCGACCGCGACGCGCCACTTGTTGGCGAGCCGCCACACCAGGAAGCCGGGCGTGGGGCCCGGGGAAGCCTTGCTCATGGCGAATAGAGTACATAGCTACTATGTCCATGGCTACTGTTTTTCGGTGGATGTGACGGTGCGTCGGAGGTGGGTGGGCCGGCCCCGGTCCGGTCCCGGCCCGGCCCCGGCGCGGCTGCCGGGGCGCCCCCGGGGGGCCTAGAGCGCCGAGTGGGCCAGCCAGTGGTCCAGGAGGGCGCGGTCGCCCGTCACCGTCACCCGGCCGTCCTGCGGCGTGATGCGGCGGGCGATCAGGAGCATGAGGTCCGCCGCCGACCCCGACGCCACCACGTCCGCCTCGACCGGCCCGCGCTCCCACCGCAGCCCCCCGGGCCTCCTGGTGACCACCCAGCCCTCCGCGGACCCCGGCCGGAACCCGATCTGCTCGCCCCGGCCGCGCAGCTCGGCGACCGCCGGCCTGACCGCCGCGAAGGCCGGCATGGTGAGCAGGTCGAGGTTCTCGCCGATCACGACGGCCGCGAGGTCGTCGGCGATCTCGAACGCGGTGGCGGTCGCGCACGCCGCGTCGTAGTGGTGGACGCAGGTGTCGGCCAGCATCCTGCGCAACCAGAAGGCGGCCGGAAGCGGACCGGCGAAGGTATCCGACTCGCGTTCGGCGCCGACCCGCCGGACGGCCCGGATCAGCTCCTCCGCGCCCTGCTGCAGCCACTCGGCCCACTCGTCCGGAGGCCCCGGATCGGCGCGGTGCGGGTCGGGCGGCGGCAACTGCTGCCCGCTGCGGACCAGTTCGGCCGCCCAGCGGTGTTCCTGTCCGAGGTGTCCGACGAGGGTCCGCAGCGGCCACGCCGGACAGGTGGGTACCGGCGTGTCCGGGGCGCGTCCGGCGACGGCGCGGGCGACCCGTGCGGTCCGGTCCCGCAGACCGTCCACGAGGCGTGCGGTGGCGGTGGTGGCGATGTCCGGCGGCGTCATCACGGAGCTCCTCTCGGGGGTGATGCGGGTACCGTAGGTTCTCCAGTCAGGTGGAGGTTCAAGTGCCTTTTCTCGACGAGACGTTCGGGATCGGGGAGCTGGCCCGGCTGACCGGTGTGCCGGTGCGGACCGTTCGCTTCTACTGCGACGAGGGCATCGTCGAGTCCGTGCGCAGCGCGGGTGGGCACCGCAGGTTCGACCCGGCCGCCGTGGAACGGCTCGGCCTGGTCAGGCGGTTGCGCGGGCTCGGTCTCGGGCTGCCGTCCGTCAGGCTCGTGCTCGCCGGGGAGCGCTCCGTGGCCGAGGTGGTCGCGGCCGAGCGCGCCGCGCTCGACGTGCAACTCGCGGGCCTAACCTGGCGACGGGCCTCCCTGCGTGCGGTCGAGGAGGCCGGGCCGGCCGACCGGGCCGCCAGGTTGGAGCTGGTCGCCGCGGTGCAGGACGGGGGCGCCGCCCGTGACGCGCTGATCGACTTCTGGCGGCGCACGATGGTCTCGTCGGTGTCGTCGGCGTCCGGGGCGATGCTGGACGTGTTCGTGGCCCTGGCCGTGCCCGCGCCGCCCGTCGACCCGACGCCCGGGCAGGTGGTCGCGTTCGCCGAGCTGGTCGCACTGGCGGGTGACCGGGCGCTGGCCCGCACGCTGCTGGCCATGGCGCGGTCCAACGCCGAACTGGTCTCCGACGAGGCCGCGTTGATGGCGGGGATCGGTGAGGCGTGCGCGCTGGCGCGGCCCCTGGTGCGGGCGGGGGAGGCTCCGGGTGCGGGCCCCGCGCTGGACCGGTTCGTCGACGCGCACGCGTCGGTGCGCGGCGGCCGGGACACCCCGGGGTTCCGGGGGGAGCTGCTGGCCCACGTGGCCGCCGACCGCGATCCGCGGATGCGCCGCTACTGGCGGCTGGCGGCCGAGGCCGGCGGTGAACCGGTCACGCTCGGCGCGTCCCACCTGTGGCTGACCGACTCGCTGGCGCTCTCGGTGGGCGACGGCGGCCCCGACGCGCGGGGACGCGCGAGAGCGGCGGCGTTCCCGCTCGCCGGGGGAGCGGTGCCCGGCGGTCGGCGCGAGGAAAGTGCCGGGACAGGGTGACGGTACTGCGTCAGAATGGCCGGATGATCATCTCTCACGACGTGGACGGGCCCGAGGGCGCGCCGGCCGTAGTCCTGCTGCACTCGTCCGTCTGCGACCGCCGGATGTGGGACCCGCAGTGGAAGCCGCTGGTCGAGGCCGGGTACCGGGTGGTGCGAGCCGACTTCCGCAGCTGCGGCGAATCCCCGGTCGGGTCGGCGCCGTACTCGGACGTCGGCGACGTGCTCGATCTCCTGGACCACCTCGGCATCGGGCAGGCGTCCCTGGTCGGCTCCTCGTACGGCGGCCGGGTCGCGCTGGGCGTCGCCTGGCTCCGGTCGGATCGGGTGTCCGCGCTGGCGCTGCTCTGCCCGGGTCGGCCCGGGCAGGTGGCGGGGCCGCAGATGCGGGCGTTCGGTGCCGCGGAGGACGAGCTGCTGGAGGCCGGTGACCTGGACGGTGCGGCGGCGCTCAACGTCCGTACCTGGCTGGGGCCGGACGCCGCGGAGGAGGTCCGCGAGCTGGTGGGGCGGATGCAGCGCGGCAACTTCGAGGCGGGCCTCACCGAGGGCGCGGGGGACTTCGAGCTCCCCGAACCGGAGGCCGTGCTGTCCGCGGTGACGGCCCGCGCCCTGGTGGTGTCGGGCGCGCACGATCTGCCGGACTTCCGCCGGATCGTGGCCGAGGTGGCCGCCGGGCTGCCGAACGCGCGTGCGCTGGATCTCCCGTGGGCCGGGCACCTGCCCTCGTTGGAGCGCCCGGCGGAGATCACCGCCCTGCTGCGGGAGTTCCTGGTGGACGCTGCCACCGCGTAGGACGCGGGCGGGTGGGGCGGGTGACCGCCTCGCCCGCCCGCCCCCGCGCCCTGCCTGCCCGCGCCCTGCCTGCCCGCTCGGACGGTGGCGTTCTCAGCGCTTGGTGCCGTCCACGATGACCGGGGTGCCGCCGCTGTTGCCGCAGGGGCTGGCGTAGACCGCGTTCTTCTCGGCGGCGGCCTTGAACGCCTCGATGCACTGGCTCATCAGGATCTTGTCGGTGAGGGAGTTGGCGATCGCCGCGTTGGCGGCGGCCTGGCTCTCCGAGTCGATCTTGCGCTTCTCGGCCTCGGCCTTGGCGGTGCGGACGGCGGCCTCGGCCTGCGCGGTGGTCTGGTCCTGGGCGATCTTCGCGTCGATCGCCTTCTGCAGGTCGTCGCTGGGCCGGACGTTGCGCAGGTTGACCCCGTTGACCAGGATGCCGCGCGGCGCGAGCCGGGCGGTGACCAGCTTGTCGATCTCGCCGGCGATCGCCTCGCGCTGCGAGCTGTAGCCCTCGACGCTGGTGTGCTTGGCGAACACGTTACGGACGATCTCGCGGCTGTCGGGGAGGACCAGACGCTGCTGGACGGCGTCCGAGTCGCCGGCCAGCTTGTAGAGGTCGACCGTGTGCTGAGGGTCGATCGACCACTTCACGGTGAGGTCGGCGAACAGTACGCCGCCCTCGGAGGAACGGACCTCGACGGTGTTGTCGCCCGTCAGGTTGAGGTCGGACGGGCGGGTCGAGAACGCGGTCACGTCGGTCAGCGGGGACTTGACGTGCAGTCCGGGCTGCCACGTCCCGCCGATCTTGCCGAGCCTGGTCGGCACGGCCACCTCGTACGGCTCGACCACGTAGAGGACGGTGGTGAGGCCGAGCAGGGCGCCGAGGACGATCGCGCCGATGCCGCCGAGCGTGGCGGCGCGGCCTTCGAACACGCGGCGCCACCGGAGCACGAGCACGACGAAGCCGGGGATGAGGAACAGCAGCGAAATGATCAGCACAGCCGCAGCGTAGGGATGTGTCGAATCCACGTGCGATCGAGTGGGCTGATGTTCACGCCGTGTAGGGCGGATGTTCCCCTGGGCCTGCACGGCCGGTGGCGTGGTCGGCCTGCCCCCCGCTCCGCACAGGAAGTCGGACCCGCCGACTTCCTGTGCGGCGTAGAGGCGGCAGGCCGGGTGGGTTCAGCCCTGGTGGGGGAGGGTGCGGGCGAGGAAGAGGTCGTGGTGGTGTTCGACGTCGATGCCCCCGCCGTGCGCGTCGAGCACGGCGGCGGTGTCGGCGAGGGCCCGGTCGCGGCGGTCGGCGGGCAGGGCGCGGTAGACGGAGATCGAGGTGAGGTGCCCGAGGTAGCGGTCGGTGTCGAAGCGGGTCCGCTCGCGGATGCGGAGCGAGCGGAGGTCGGTGAACCGGCCGTCCTGACGGCACTCCTCGTCCGGCCAGTGCCCGAGCATCCCGGGCCAGTGGCCCGGGACGTCGCCGAAGGAGGAGGCCAGCCCGGTGTGCGGGGTGAGGGTGAGGCCGTACCGGTGGTCGACCTCGCGGAGGGCGGCCTGGAGGCCGGGGTCCAGGAGCCCCTGGGGGTTCCAGAAGAGCGCGACGGCGCCACCGGGGGCGAGGGCGTCGTGGACCCGGTCCCACCGGGTGGCCGGGTCGGTCCAGTGCCAGGAGGTGGCGGCGAGGAGCAGCCCGAACCGGGTTTCGTGCGGCCGCCACTGCTCGAAGGCGCTCACCTCGACCCGGACGTGCGGGAAGGCGGCGGTGTTGCGGCGCAGCACCTCGGCCATCCGGGCATCGGGTTCGACGCAGACCATCGGGGTGCCGAGCGCGGCGAACGGAACGGTGGCCTTCCCGGTGCCGGCCCCGATCTCGACGGCCGGCAGATCACCGAGGGAGGCGTAGGCGAGTACCTCGGCTATGAGGGCGTCGGGGTAGCCGGGTCGCGCGGCGTCGTAGGTCTCGGCCACTTCACCGAACACCCGGCTGTTCGCCATGTCGTAGGGCTGGGAGGAGGTCATGGGCGCCTTCCGGTGAAGGGTAAGGCCCGGCGCCCCAAGGGTTCGCCGGGCCGGTGGGCTGCGGTGGCGCGGTCAGAGGAGACCGAAGTCGAACTCCCCGTCGGAGACCGCCGCGATGAACGCGCTGTGTGCTTCGGTAGTGAAGGTGAGCGTGCGACCCGAGGGGTCTTTGGAGTCTCGGATGGCTACGCTGTGCGGGAGATTGGTCGCGCACTCCACGCAGTTCTCGTTTCCTCCGCTGAAGGACGACTTGCGGAACACCGGGTGGATACGGGCGGCGTTGGGCATGGCTGCTCCCTGAGGTCGGCGGCCCGGCATCCCAAGGGTGAGCTTGATCGGTGGGCTCTGCCTGCGCGATCAGAGGAGACCGAAGTCGAACTCGCCCTTGGCGGTAGCCGTGATGAATGCGCTGTGAGCGGCTGCGGAAAGGACAAGGGCCGGCCCAGAGGGGTTCTTGGAGTCACGAACGTAGGTGGCCGGGCCGTCAGGGATTGCGAGTTCGACGCAGTCTCCAGAATCGTTACTCCAAGACGACTTTCGCCAAGTCAATTTCAGTGTGGCTGAGTTGGGGTGAAACGTCATGTGATCCTGTCTCTCTGGTCGGTGATGATGGTGATCGAGTCGTCGAGGCCGAGAGCATCCGCTCGGATGGCGTCGAACTTCGCACCGTACATGTCCACATCGGAGGCTTCCTCGACCCAGAGGTTGCTCAGAGTGCCATCGACCAGGACGACGTCGAGGTCTTGCCGTTGGGGAAATCCGAGAATCGTGAAGGCGCCGCCCATCCCGTGGTGCGCGGGCGCGCCGATCGGCATCACCTGGATGGTGATGTTCGGCTGTGCCGCCCGGTCGAGCAGCCGGGTCAGCTGTTCGGCCATGACGTCGCGACCGCCGACGCCCGAGCGGATTGCCGCCTCGTGGATGACGGCCCAGAGAGCTATCGGTTCTGACCTGGTCAGCGAGCCTTGGCGAGCCATTCGGATGTCGACCAAAGCTTCAACGTTGGTCCCGGGCCGCATGTTGAGTTTCTTGATGATCTCGCGAGCGTAGGCCGGAGTCTGGAGAAGGCCGGGGACAAAGGCGCCCTGGTAGGTGCAGACCGATGAAGCGGTGGCCTCCAGTGTGATCAGGTCGCCGAGTTCGGGGCTGATGTGAGCGCCGTAGCTCTGCCACCACATGCCTCGGTGTGCGCCGTTCCTGGCGAGGTCGACCAGAGCCGAGATCAGGTCGTTGTCCTCGCACTTGTACAGCGCGAGCAGCTTCTTGACGTCGTCGACCTTGGTGGCGCCTCTGCCGTTCTCGATGCGGGAGAGCTTGGGTTGGCTCATGCCCGTCAGGGTCTCGGACACCTCGTCGTGCGAGAGGCCGGCTTCCTCGCGTCTACGGCGCAGTTCGGCGCCGAGCTGCCTCCGTCGAACCGTCGGGCCTGTTGCTGTGGCCATCCCCGCCCTCTCTGAGCCTCGCCGGACCAGTGTGCCCCGCTGTCGGTCACGTTCGCCACCGACAACTGCCACTGTAGGGGCCTTGGTTGGTGTTCGATTTGGATTTATCCAAAAATCTGAGACGAGTTGCCAAGATGGCCTCCGTGGCTCCATGCTCATTGTGACGAGCCGCACACGTTCGGCAACCGCCGATCGACGGTGTGTGCGCTGGCGTCATGAGTGCGCCATGGCCGGATCGGTTTGATTGATCATCAGGCGCTCGGTGGCATCCACTTCACCCCCCGCGGAGGTCGCTTCGTGTTTCCCCTTGGACTCCCCCCTGACTGGTCGGCCGCGCGTGAGGAGTTGCGCGGGGCCCTGGCGCGCGCCGGGTGGCCCCTCGACACCGTCGCCGACGCGGAGTTGGCGCTCCACGAACTCTTCGTCAACGCGTGGAAGCACGGCGGCTCGCCGGCTCCGCTCGTCGTGGTCGTCCTCCTGGACGGCATGCTCCGCGTCTCCGTCAGCGACGGCAGCCCGGACCTCCCCGAGCAGCGGGCGTACGCCGACCCCTACGCGGTGTCCGGGCGCGGTCTTCACCTCGTCCGCTCCCTCACCCACCGGTTCGGCGCCGACCCCCGCAGGCAGGGCAAGTCGATCTGGTTCGAGCTGGACTCCGCCGCGTGAGCGCCCGCCCCGAGCCGCCGATCGCACCGGACGACCCCCGGATGCGGACCTACACCGAACCCGAGGTCACCGCTCTCCTCGCCGAACTCCACGAGCGCGGCAGACCGTTGGGCATCGTCTGGCCCTCGGCCACCACCGCCGGCATGGTCGACGGCCGCGTCCTCGTCCGCTTCGGCCACGCCTCGACCGCCACCGTCCTCAACCTCCTCGACGTGTTCACCCTCCTCAAGAGCCGTGACCACGACCACGCCGACGACAACGACGGGACGGCGGCCCCGTCGTGGGACTCCTGAGCCACCCCGGCGTCGCCCGCGCGTTCGTCGGTCTCGCCCTCCTGCTGCTCCTCGCCCTCGCCTTCGCCACCGTCGCCCTCGGAGTGATCGCCACTCAGCGGATGCCCCGCCGCCCGGACGACGAGCACGAGAGCGATCCCCGGTACCGCCCCGCTCGTGGCCTGCGCCCCTGACGGTGCCTTGCCGGGACGTGCCCTGGCAGACCCGCCAGGGCACGTCTCCTTGACCCCCTCCCGCGAGGGCCGCGCCTCGAATGCCACGCCGGTCACCGCCCGGGGAGGGGCCCGCCTACTCGTCGACCGGCTCCTGCGGGACCTCGGCGACCAGGTACTCGGCGTCGCGCAGCAACTCCTCCGTCATCCGTACGCCCGTCAGGCGTTCGGCGAGCGCCAGGACCGCCGCCTTGCTGTCGAGGGCCGGGTCGCTGTCGCCGTCGGGGTCGAGGCCGAGGTCGCGCAGCAGTTCGTTCAGGTCGTCCGGGGTGGTGCCGTCCCGGTGGGTGGGGTACTCGAATCCGGTCCGCCGCTCACCGTTCTCGTACCAGTGGAAGAAGTGCATCGGCTTGCCCGAGTTGCTGTCGTGCGAGACGGCGCGTGTGCCGACGGAGAACGTCGCCAGGAGTTCGGGCCGTGCCCCCAGGTCGCTGCCGAGCTCCAGGACGACCGCCCAGTCGCGGCCGTCCGCGTCCCGAACGGAGAACGCGCCGACGAGGGCGGACTCGGGATCGTCGCCGCACTCCTCCAGGAACTCGGCGTGTGCGTCGCCCAGTTCGCCGGACCCCCGGCAGGTGCCCCACGGCGATCCGCCCATCGCCCCGAGCACCTGCTCGGGCAGGACGTCACGCACCAGCAGCATGCTGTACCCGGTGTCCATCAGGTGGCCGAAGAACGAGGCAGGGGAGCGGATCCAGCCGTAGTCGGCGGCGGTGGGGGCAGAGGTAGAGGTCACCCGGTGCATCCTGCCAGCAACCGCGGGGCCGGGCGGGGGTCGTCCGATCTTCCGTCCGCCCGGGATTCCCGGCCCCGCGCGGGCGGCAGGCGCCGGATGCGGCCGTCCGCGGTGGACCCCGGACCCCGGACCCCGGACCGCGTCGGGACGGGCCGGGTCACCTCGGGATGCGCTGGTGCCACTCCCTGCTGAAGACGACGTCCCCGCCCTCCAACGCCCGCAGGTGCGTGTCGGCGATCAGGTGGGTGGGGTCGCAGCGCAGCTCGGTGCGGACGTGGACGGTGGCGTCCCAGCCGATGCCGGGGCGCTCCACCCGGACGGTGCGGTCGGCGCGGGCCCGGGCGCTGAGGGGGGTGGCGGTGAGGACGCGGTAGGCGGCGACGGTGTGCTCGTCGCGGACCAGGCCGTCGGGGTGGGTGCGGGTGCCATCGGTGGCGGGGGAGAGCTCGGTGCGCCACTCGCGGCGGCCGATGTCGTGCACGGTGACGCGTTCGGGGCGGGCGGTGAGCGGCTCGGTGACGTGCAGCGGGGGCGGGAGCGGGAGGGTGGGGGAGATGAAGGTGATCGGGTCGGGGTCGGTGGCGGGGCGGCGGATCGGGAGACCGAGGCCGGAGTGGGACGGGTCCAGTTCGAACCCCGCCGGGTCGGGGCCGGGCCAGAGCCAGGGCCAGTAGGTGGAGGAGAGGGCGAGCCGCAGCCGGTGGCCCGGCGGGACGGTGCGCCCGACGGCGGCGAGGCCGACGGTGACCTCGACGGCCGAGCCGGCCGAGTCCGCCGTCCCCGGGGTGGTGAGGACCCCCCGGGTGAGCAGCGTGGAGGTGCCGTCGGGGGCGACGGCGCAGAGGCGGGCGGTGACCGTCGCGCCGGTCGGCGCGGTGCGCAGCCGCAGGGACAGGACCGGGGCGCCGAGGAGCTCGACCGGTTCGGGCAGTGGCCGCGAGTCGAAGCAGACGGAGCGGCCGTCCTCCTCGCGCTGGTCGGGCGGCTGCTCGGCGGGGCGGCCGGGCTGGACGTAGGCGCCGGCGTTGAGCCCGGTGTGCTGGGGGGAGCGGACGTGCACCCAGCGGTCGTCGGAGGCGGTGCCGGCGGTGCGCAGCGGGCCGTCCAGGCCGTAGTGGACGTCGCGCACCCCGGGGGAGGGCCAGGCGCCGTCGGCGGCCCAGCGGGTGGAGAGCCAGCTGCGCAGGGCGGGCACGGCGAGGACGCCGGTGTCGGTGTCCCGGAGCCAGTGGTCGTACCAGCGGAGCGCCTCGGGGAGGATCTCGTCGGGCAGGCCGTGGGACCAGGGGCCGAGGACGGTGCGGACGGGGACGGTACCGGCGGACGCGAGCAGGTCCAGCAGGCGGGAGGCGGACGGGTCGGACCAGCCGGCGACGGCGAGGGTGGGGGCGGCGGCCGCGACCGGGGCGTCGGGCGGGGCGGCCAGCCAGCCCGCGAGCGGCGGTTCGAGGGCCTCCAGCCGGGCCAGCCACATCGCCCGCCAGCCGTCGCCGACGTACTGCGGGTCCGGTGGGCGGGCCGCGTCGGCGAGGTGGGCCGTGGCGCGGGCGTGCCCGTCGGCGGCGAGGACGGCGCCGCCGAGGCGGTGCGGGCCCTCGGGGCAGGCCACGACCACGGCGTGGACGGCGTCGGGAGCGCGGGCGGCGAGGCGCAGCGCGACGTCGCCGGCGGCGCCGGTGCCGAGCAGGCCGACCCGTCCGCTGCACCACGGCTGCCCGGCGAGCGCACGGACCAGCTCCTCGCCGTCGGCGGCCCCGTCGTCCGGATCGGACGTCGCCAGGCCGCCGGAGTTGCCGTGGCCGCGGGCGTCGGCCCGGACGGCGGCGTAGCCGTGGCCGGCGAACCAGGGGTGGCGGCGGGCGTCCTCGGTGGCGGTCCAGTCGGTGAGGCGGCCGGTGGAGTACTCCAGCACGACGGGGACGGGTTCGTCGGTCACCGGGCGTCGGACGCGGGCGAAGAGCTCGGTGCCGTCGGGGAGGGGGACGCGCAGGTCCTCGCGGGTGGTGCGGTAGGGGTACGAGGGCATGGCCGCTCCCATCGAGTCCCGGTCGGCGGGCCGGACGGCGGGGGCCGGGAGGCACGGGCAGGCCCGGCCGACCGTGCCCGCGCCGCGGCGTCGGTACTCCGACGGTAGGGGAGGAAGCGGGCGCGCGCCCGGTGAGCGGGTCCGGGCCCGGCCGCACCGCGTCCAGCCGTGCCCGGCGGCGGCGTCGGGCACGGAGGGAGCGGTCGGCGAGCGTCTCGTCCTTGCACATGACTTGCACCTGCTTCCCGCAGGGGGGAAGGATGGCCCAGCTTTCCGCCCCCCACACGACAGGACGTACCGATGACCGCCCCCCGTTGGCGCGACAGACTCACCCGTGAGGAGTGGATCCGACTGGCAGGCATGGGCGGGTTCATCCTCGCGCTGCACGTGATCGGGTGGTTCACCCTGCTCGCGGTCATCGCGCCCGAGCACTACGACGTCGGCGGCCAGGTGTTCGGTGCGGGGATGGGCCTCACCGCGTACACCCTCGGTATGCGGCACGCCTTCGACGCGGACCACATCGCGGCCATCGACAACACCACCCGCAAGCTGATGGGCCAGGGCAAGCGGCCGCTCTCGGTCGGCTTCTGGTTCTCGCTGGGCCACTCGTCGATCGTCTTCGGGCTCTGTGCGCTGCTCGCCTTCGGCATCAAGTCGCTCGCCGGGCAGGTCGAGTCGGACGACTCCGGCCTGCACGAGGCGACCGGCCTGATCGGCGTGGCCGTCTCGGGGACGTTCCTGCTCCTGCTCGGCCTGATCAACCTGGGGGCCTTCAACGGCATCCTCAAGGTGTTCCGCAAGATGCGCGAGGGCGAGTTCGACGAGGCCGAACTGGAGGCCCAGCTGGAGAAGCGCGGGCTGATGAACCGCGTCCTCGGCCGGGTGACTAGGGCCGTCACCAAGCCGTGGCACATGTATCCGGTCGGCCTGCTGTTCGGTCTGGGCTTCGACACCGCCACCGAGGTCTCGCTGCTGGTGCTGGCGGGCGGCGCGGCGGCGTTCCAGCTGCCCTGGTACGCGCTGCTGGTACTGCCGGTCCTGTTCGCGGCGGGCATGAGCCTGCTGGACACCATCGACGGCTCGTTCATGAACTTCGCCTACGAGTGGGCGTTCTCCCGGCCGGTCCGGAAGATCTACTACAACCTGACGGTCACCGGGCTCTCGGTGCTGGTCGCCCTGGTCATCGGCTCGATCGAGCTGATCGGTCTGCTCGGCGAGAAGCTGGACGTCACCAGCGGGCCGGTCGCCTGGATCGCCGGGCTGGACCTCGACTTCGTCGGGTACGCGATCGTCGGACTCTTCGTGCTCACCTGGGTGGCGGCCGTCGCCTACTGGAAGTTCGGCAACGTCGAGGAGAAGTGGTCGGCGGGGCTCGTCGCGGCCGGGGACAAGGCCGCGGAGTAGGGCGCCGCGTGGGAAGGCGGCCGGCCCGGGGGTGCGCCCCCGGGCCGGCCTTCCTGTTGCCGGGCGAGGCGGGGCGGGGCGGGGCCGGGCGCCGGGTCGGGGTGCGGGGCCGGGCGGGGCCGGGGTCGCCCGGGGAGGGCCCGGAACTCCTCGACGGTCCCGGGCCGCACACGGGATTGGGCGGATTGGCGTGCATGTGCCAGTAATGAGCCGGTCAAGCCATGGGCATGAATCGGCCAGAATTGCGAAGGGGCGGCGGGTGAACGAAATGTGGACGGATGGTCAGGAACCGCGCAGTGCGCCCACGGGAAGCGTCCGGACCCGGGGTCGAACCGCACGGGGCGTCGGCCCGGACGGGGCTCGTGCCGCAGGAGGGGCGGGGCCGGCGGTAGGGCCGCGCACGGCGTCCGGCGCAGACCGTCCGCGGGGGTGTCGGCGGCTCGACGGACCGTCCTGTCACCCTGCCGTCGCACCGGCTCCACGGTCCGCGCGGCCCGGCCCGGCCGCGCCGGGGGCAGGGCCCTACAGCCGGGCGGCTACCGCGAAGCGGCGGGCGGGGCCGCCCGCCAGCGCCCGGTCGAGCAGGGTCTGAGCCCGGAGCTCGGCCACCGGGTGGTCGGGGGCGCGGACGAACAGGACCAGGCCGACGCCCCCCGGTACCGCGCGGGCGCGCACGTGCTCCAGGCCGTCGCCCGGGCCGGCGCTCGCCCACAGGGCAGCCCTGACGTCCGCCGGTCCGGCCTCGCCCGGTGGCGCGGCGGAGACGTCCAGGAGGGTCAGGTGGACGGGGATCACCGGCCGGTCAGTCCCAGCCGATGCCCGGGGTGCCGGCGGGCGTGACGTCCCAGCCGATGGGCCCGGAGGACGACGGTCCGTCCCAGCCGATGCCGGGCCCGCCGGGGGCGGTCGCGGTGACGGCGACGGGCTGGGCGGACGGGGCCGCGAAGGCGGGGGCGGCGGTGGCGAGGGTGAGCGCGAGGGCGGCGACGGCGAGCAGCCGGACGGTCTTCGGCACGACGATTCCTGTTCTGTGCACGGTCGTTCGGGAGTGTGGTGCAGGGCGTGTGGGCTCGGGTCCTGGCCGCTCGGGGCGTTGTTGCTCGGGGTTTCGTTGCTCGGGGCGGTGTCGCTCGGGGGTGACGGCGGTGCAGGGTGAATCCTCCCGGGTGCGGGGCCGGTGGCGGGAGGGGGAGCGGCGGGCAACAACCGGACAGGCAGCTTGCTGCAACGCCGGTCGGTCGACCGGTGTGCCGGCTGTAGGGGAAGGGGCCGGGGCGGGGGTCCGGCCGAGGGCCCGGGCGGCGGTCGGGGTGGGGGCTGCGGCCCGGCGCGACGGTCGACCGATCGGAAAGCGGACCGGACGGTCCCGTTTTGCTCGCCTGACCGGATCGTGCCTTGTGGGTGCGGGGTACCGGCGGAAGGATCTGGATCCGGCGGACCGTCCGGATGTCCATTTGCGCTGATGTGATGATTCAGGGGTCGTTGACGTGTTGGAACTGCTGGGCCTGGACAGCACCGCAGAGGCCGTGTACCGCGAGATGCTGGCGGACCCGGAGGGCGGGGTGGTCGAACTCTGCGTGCGGGTCCGGCTCCCGGAACCCGCCGTCCGCGCCGCCCTCGACCGGCTCGCCGACCTCACCCTGCTGCGCGCCTCCCGCGAGCGCCCGGGCACGCTCTGGCCGGTCAGCCCGGAGCGCGGGCTGGAGCTCCTGCTCCGCCGCCAGGAGGAGGAACTCGCCCGCCGCCAGCAGGAGCTGGCCGTGTCCAAGGCCGCCGTCGCGCGGGCCGTCGCCGAGTACGCGACGCTCCGCTCGGCCACCCTGGTGGACGGAGGGGAGCGGCTGGTCGGCCTCGACGCGATCCAGGCCAAGCTGGAGGTGCTGACCGCCCGGCTCACCGGTGAGTGCCTGGCCGTGATGCCCGGCGGCGCGCAGTCCCCCGCGAGTCTGGCCGCGTCCCGTCCGCTCGACGAGGACGCCCTGCGGCGCGGGGTCGTCCTGCGCACCGTCTACCAGGACAGTGTCCGCAACGACCCGGAGACCTTCGCCTACGCCCGGTGGATGACCGCCCTGGGCGGCCGGGTGCGCACCGCGCCGGTGCTGCCGCCCCGGATGCTGGTCTTCGACGGGACCACCGCCGTGGTGCCGATCGACCCGGAGAACACCCGGGCCGGCGCCCTGTGCACCGAGGAGCCGGGCATCGTGGCCTCGCTGGTCGCGCTCTTCGAGCAGACCTGGGAGACGGCCCTCCCGCTCGGCGACGACCGCCCCGACGACGTCGGCACCGGCCTGAGCGCCGGTGAGCGCGAGCTGTTGCGGCTGCTCTCCACCGGGCTCACCGACGACGCGGCGGCCAAGCGGCTGGGCGTCTCGGTGCGGACGGTCCGCCGGCAGATGGCCGCGCTGATGGACCGGCTGGCGGCGGCGAGCCGGTTCGAGGCGGGGCTGAAGGCGGCTCAGCGGGGCTGGCTGTAGCCGGCCGGGCCCGTCGGCCGGTCAGCCCGGCGGGGGCGCGTGTAGCGGGGGTCACAGCTTCGGGGTAGCAATTCCTCGGCGTACCGGAGAAGTTAACCTCCGGGGTCTTGTCGGGTCATTTTCTACGCGCGTATCTTTGGGCGCTGCGGGGGGCGCCCACCGACTTCCGCACGAATTTCTACGCGGGTAGCGGGAGCGCGCGGTGTGCGCCCGACTGACCCACCCTCACGGTCCGGCCGGTCCCACGCCGCCCGGCCACCTGCCACCCCCGACTGCCGTGCCGCGCCGCCGCGCGCCCGGCAGAGCTAGGAGTCCCGTCCCGGTGACCACGCCCACCGCTCCCCGCTCGCGCCGCGCGCTGCTCCGCGCCACGCTCCTCCCGGCCGGCCTGGCCGCCTCGCTGGTGCTCGTCCCGCTGCCGTCCGCCGTGGCCGCGCCCTCGGCCGACGCGGTGATCGCCGAGGTGTACGGCGGCGGCGGCAACTCGGGTGCCACGCTGAAGAACGACTTCGTCGAGCTGGCCAACAAGGGCGGAGCCGCCTTCGGCCTGGACGGCTGGAGCGTCCAGTACATATCCGGCACGCCCGGCGCCAACTCCCAGTGGGGCGTCACCCCGCTGACCGGTGCGATCGCCCCCGGCGGGCGCTACCTGGTGGCCGAGGCGGCCGGCGCGGCGGGCACCGTCGACCTGCCCACCCCGGACGCGGCCGGCTCGCTCGCGCTCTCCGGCACCAGCGGCACCGTCGCGCTCGTCCGCGGCACCGACCCGCTGACCTGCAAGACCGCCGCCGACTGCGCCGCCGACCCGCGGGTGCGCGACCTGGTCGGCTTCGGCACCGCCGTGGTCCACGAGGGTTCGGCCTCGGTGGCCGGAGCCTCCAACAGCGCCTCGGTGGCCCGCCGGACCGGCCTCGCCGACACCGACGACAACGCGGCCGACCTCGCGGCCGGCGCCCCGACGCCGACCAACACCAAGGGCGAGGTCGCCGAGGGCAGCACCCCGACCGGTCCGACCGAGCCGGGCACCGTCCGGATCCACGACATCCAGGGCACCACCCGCCTGTCGGACCGCACCGGCAAGACCGTCGCCGGCGTGCCCGGCATCGTCACCGGCGTGCGCGCGTACGGCTCCAAGGGCTTCTGGATCCAGGACCCGACCGCGGACGCCGACCCGGCCACCAGCGAGGCCGTCTTCGTCTACACCGGCTCCGCGAACCCGACCGTCAAGGTCGGCGACTCGGTGCTGGTCACCGGCAAGGTGACGGAGTACTACCCGAACTTCAACGGCGGGTCGCAGTCGCTCACCCAGCTGACCAACCCGGCCGTCACCGTGCTCTCCTCCGGCAACGCGCTGCCCGCGCCGGTCGTGGTGGACACCCGCAACATCCCCGGCACCTACAGCCCGCAGGCCGGCGCCGACGGCACCGTCAACGGGGTCGCCCTGAACCCCGAGAAGTACACCCTCGACTTCTACGAGTCGCTGGAGGGCATGCTCGTCCAGGTCAAGGACGTCCGGGTGATCCAGGCGACCGACAAGTACAACGAGCTCTGGGTCGCGGCGGACAAGCAGGACCAGCGCAGCAAGCGCGGCGGCGTCCTCTACGAGTCCTACGACGAGCCGAACGTCGGCCGCCTGATGGTGCAGCAGCAGGCGCCGGTCGCCCAGCAGCCGTTCCCGGTCGCCAACGTCGGCGACGTGCTGACCGGCGAGACCACCGGCCCGCTGGACTACAACTCGTTCGGCGGCTACACCCTCGTCGCCGGCACCCTCGGCGCGCTCCAGGACAACCACCTCCAGCGCGAGGTGACCACCCCGGCCGCCGACCGCGAGCTCTCCATCGCCACCTACAACGTGGAGAACCTGGCCGCCACCAACCCCGACGCCAAGTTCGCCGAGCTGGCCCAGGCCGTGGTCACCAACCTGCGCTCGCCCGACATCCTCGCCCTGGAGGAGATCCAGGACAACAACGGCGCCAAGAACGACGGCACGGTCGACGCGAGTGCGACCGTCGCCAAGTTCGTCGCCGCGGTCAAGGCGGCCGGCGGCCCGGCGTACGACTGGCGCTCGGTCGACCCGGAGGACGGCAAGGACGGCGGCGAGCCCGGCGGCAACATCCGCCAGGTCTTCCTCTTCAACCCGCTGCGGGTCTCCTTCACCGACATCCCCGGCGGCACCGCCACCACCGCCGTCGACGTCGCGGGCACCGGCGCCGGCGCCGCGCTGACCGCCTCGCCCGGCCGGATCGCCCCGGCCGACGAGGCCTGGGCGAGCAGCCGCAAGCCGCTGGCGGGGCAGTTCTCCTTCCGCGGCAAGAAGGTCTTCGTCATCGCCAACCACTTCAACAGCAAGGGCGGCGACCAGGGCATCGACAGCCGCTTCCAGGCCCCGACCCGCTCCTCCGAGGTGCAGCGGATCAAGCAGGCCACCGTCGAGCAGGCCTTCGTCGCCAAGCTGCTGGCCGCCGACAAGGAGGCCAAGGTGGTCTCGCTCGGCGACTTCAACGACTACCAGTTCTCGCCCGCGCTGGCCGCCCTCACCAAGGACGGCGTGCTGCGCTCGCTGGTGAACGAGCTGCCGGAGAAGGAGCAGTACTCGTACGTCTACCAGGGCAACTCGCAGGTGCTGGACCACATCCTGGTCAGCCCCGAGGTCGGCTACGCGAAGTACGACATCGTGCACATCAACGCCGAGTTCGCGCAGCAGGCGAGCGACCACGACCCGCAGGTGGTCCGCATCAAGCCGTGACCGGCCGGCGGGGTTCACCGCGGTCCGCCGCGGGTGCGCCGCGGGTCCGCTCCGCAGTGCTCCGCAGGACGGCCGAGGGGGGGGGGGCCCCGCCCCCCCGCCCCCCCCCCCTCGGGGTTTCCCGCCCCGTGGGCGGCGTGAAGTCGGCTTCCCCCGGCCCTACCTGAGGGCGTTGAGGACGGCGTCGGCCATGACGCGCTCGCCGGTGGCGTTCGGGTGGAACGGGACGGCCGGGGAGCCGGGCAGTGCGCCCTCGACCCAGCGGTCGTCCGAGCAGACGTCGTGTCCGGCGGTCGGCGTGGCGGTGTCCACGAAGGTGGCGCCGTTGGCGGCGGAGGTGGCCGCCAGCATGGCGTTGAGCTTGCCGAGCACACCGTTCAGGTACGGGATGTCGCGCGGGGCGATGGGCTGGCGGAGCACGCAGTCCGCCCCGTCGGCGGGCAGCACGGACGGGTAGCCGACCACCAGGATCCGGGCCTTCGGGGCCTTGGCGCGGATGCGCTTCAGGGTGTCCGCGACCTGCGGGGCCGCGGCGGCGACCCGGTCGGCGAGGTCGTCGTTGCCGTACTGCCAGGACCAGCTGGACCAGTCCCAGTGGCCGTGGTGGTAGAGGTCCTTGCACGGCGTGCCGAGCGGGTTGACCACCGCGCCCGCGATACAGGCGCCGACCACTTCGCCGATCCCGAGGTCGGTGACGCCCAGGTCGTTGCCGCCGATCCCGAGAGTGACCAGGTCCGTGTCGGCGGTCACCGCGTTCAGCTGCGGGTCGTTGACCCGGATGAAGGCGTCGTACTGCGGCTGCGTCATCGCCTTCACCTTGGCCGCCGCGCAGGTGACGTCGGTGTACGCGCCGGCGCGCAGGGCGGCGGCGACCAGGTGGCCGTAGTTGCGGTCGGAGCGCAGGCAGAGCCCGGCCGACTGGCCCGGAACGCCGGCACCGGCGGCGTACGAGTCGCCGAGCGCGACGTAGTGCCGGGGCGCGGGGGTCGCGGCCTGCGCGCCGGTCGTGGTCAGGGCGAGGGCCGCGCCCAGTGCGGCGGCGCCGAGCAGCGCGGGCTTCCGGGAGGTACGGGTCGTGCGGCGGTTCCGGGCAGGGCGGAGCACGGTTCCTCCTGGGGGAGAGAAACGGGTGGGGTGGGGGGTCGTGCGAGCCTGGCCACAGCTACTGGAAGGTAAGTTACTTCCGGGTTTCGTATTCGTCCATGGTCTGCGCGGAAACACCCGAAAATCCGTCAGAGGTATTTCGAATTTCGCTCCACGGCGTATCGAAGGTATTTCCGAAACGGGGTGGAGCGGAATTCACGCTGCCGTTCGTCACGGCCCCCGCAGGCCGCCGACCTGTTGACGGGCCCCGCCGCAGGCCGCAGTATCGGGCGCACCCGCACCGCCCACGGGCACGGCACCCCCGCCGCCCGCGGGCCCGCACGCGCACGGCCCGCGGGCAACAGCACCGCGCACGGCCGGAGCACCGATGGAGGAGCCCGCATGGCCCTGGACGCCGACGTCATCGTCATCGGAGCCGGACTCGCGGGCCTCGCCGCGACCGCCGAACTCGCCGACGCCGGACGGAAGGTGATCCTGCTCGACCAGGAACCCGCGGCCTCGTTCGGCGGCCAGGCGCACTGGTCCTTCGGCGGGCTCTTCCTGGTCGACTCGCCCGAGCAGCGCCGCATGCGGATCCGCGACTCGCCCGCCCTCGCCCGGCAGGACTGGCTCGGCACCGCCGGGTTCGACCGCCCCGAGGACGCCTGGCCGCGCCGCTGGGCCGAGGCCTACGTCGACTTCGCGTCCGGCGAGAAGCGGGCCTGGCTGCACGCGATGGGTGTCCGGTTCTTCCCCGTGGTCGGCTGGGCCGAGCGCGGCGGACAGCTCGCCGACGGTCCCGGAAACTCCGTCCCCCGTTTCCACATCACCTGGGGCACCGGCCCCGGACTGCTCGAACCGTTCGTCCGCCGGGTCCGTGCCGCCGCCGCGCGCGGACTCGTCGACCTCCGGTTCCGCCACCGGGTCACGGGCCTGTCCGGGAGCGCCGGCGCCGTCGACACGGTGACCGGCGAGGTGCTCGTCCCGAGCGGCGCGGCCCGGGGCGAGGCCAGCTCGCGGGAGGTCGCCGGCCACTTCGAGCTGCGTGCCCAGGCCGTGATCGTCACCTCCGGCGGCATCGGCGGCAACCACGAGCTGGTCCGCAGGTCCTGGCCGGCCCGGCTCGGCACCCCGCCCGACCGGATGCTCTCCGGCGTCCCCGCCCACGTCGACGGGCTGATGCTGGGCATCGCCGGCGAGGCGGGGGGCCACCTGATCAACGGCGACCGGATGTGGCACTACACCGAGGGCATCGCCAACTGGGACCCGGTCTGGGCCAGGCACGGCATCCGCATCCTGCCCGGTCCGTCCTCGCTCTGGCTCGACGCCCTCGGCCGCCGGCTGCCCGTCCCGCTCTTCCCCGGCTTCGACACCCTGGGCACGCTCGAACACATCCGCACCACCGGGCACGACCACACCTGGTTCGTGCTCAACCGCCGGATCATCGAGAAGGAGTTCACCCTCTCCGGCTCCGAGCAGAACCCCGACCTCACCGGCCGGTCCGTGCGGGGCGTCCTCGCCCGCGCCCTCCCCGGTGCCCCCGGCCCCGTCCGGGCCCACCTCGACCACGGGCCGGACTTCGTCGTCGCCGGCAACCTCCACGACCTCGCCCGTGCGATGAACGCCAAGGCGCGCGCCCAGCTGATCGACGCGGCCGAACTGCGCCGCGTCGTCGAGGCCCGCGACCGCCAGATCGCCAACCCCTTCGCCAAGGACCTCCAGGTCACCGCCATCCACGGGGCCCGCCGCTACCTCGGCGACAAGCTCATCCGCACCGCCGCCCCGCACCGCATCCTCGACCCGGACGCCGCCCCGCTGATCGCCGTCCGGCTGAGCATCCTCACCCGGAAGTCCCTCGGGGGGCTGGAGACCGACCTCTCGTCGCGTGTCCTGCGGGCGGACGGCTCGGTACTCGACGGCGTCTACGCCGCGGGTGAGGCGGCCGGCTTCGGTGGCGGCGGCGTCCACGGCTACCGCTCCCTGGAGGGCACCTTCCTCGGGGGCTGCCTCTTCTCCGGCCGCGCCGCCGGGCGCGCCGCGGCGGAGGCGACGGGGTAGTGGCGGCGGCGTGGCGGGGACGGCGGCGCAGCGGCGGCGGCCTGACGGCGGTGTGCGGTGCGACGGCGGTGACCGTGCCGCCGCCGGGGCCGCCCCGGCCCCGCGTCAGGCGGCGGGCACGCCCGAGTACTGCCGCGGCGGCAGGACGGCCTGCGCGTCGTGACCGGCGAACCAGAGGCCGATGGCGAACGCGGTGGCGGCCTCCAGCAGCCCGGCACGGGCCAGCGGGCCGGCCGTCACCGGCGTCGCACCGAGGTCGGCGGTGAGGCGGCCGACCAGGGCGAGCGCCCCCGGGTCGTCCCCGCAGAGCGGCACGGCGAGCGGGCGGCCGTCGAACACCGGCGGCGTGAGCCGCCAGACGCTCTCGTGGCAGGCGTTGAACGCCTTCACCACGTGGGTGCCGGGAGCGGCGGCGGCTATCCGTTCGGCCATCGACGGGCCGCCGGCGGTGGTGAGGTGGAGACCGATCGGGCCGGGGGCGATCGGGTTGGTGCAGTCGACCAGCACCCGCCCGGCGGGCGGGGCCGCCGCCGCGACCACCGCCTCCACCGCGTCGGCCGGGACGGCGAGCAGCACCACCTCGCCGAACTCCGCCGCCGCGGCCGGGCCGGCCACCACCCACGCCCGCGCACCCGCGCTCTGCGCCGCCTCGGCGGCCCGCGCCGCCGACCGTGCGCCGAACACCACCTCGTGCCCGGCCCGGGCCCACTGCCCGCCGAGCGCCCGCGCCATGTTCCCCGCCCCGATGATGCCGATCCGCATGCGAAGTCTCCTGTCCGTCCGGCCTGTTCGGCCCCGTTCGGTCGATTCGGGATGACACTAGGAGCGCCGTCGGTTACCGATCGGTGCGTGACCGACGAACTCTGGGGGAGCGGTGGACGAGATTCCGGGCCAGACCTACCTGGCCGACTGCCGGGCCCGGGCGGCCTTCGACCTGCTCGGCAACACCTGGAGCCCGGTGGTGCTCTGGGCGCTGCGCGACGCACCCAGGCGCCCCGGCGCGCTGCGCACCCGGATCGGCGGCATCAGTGCCAAGGTGCTCACCGAGACGCTGCGTCGGCTGGAACACAACGGCCTTGTGGAGAGGTGTAGTTACCCCGAGTCCCCGCCCCGCGTCGAGTACGCGCTCACGCCGCTCGGCCGTACCCTCCTGCCCGCCCTGGAGACCCTGGGCGTCTGGGGGTCCCGGCACGGTGACGCCGTCCTCGCGGCCCAGGACCGCGCGGAGGAGTCCCCCCGGTGAAGGTGGCGGTGACGCGGCGGGGCGGGCGGTGCCGTGCGGCGGCCTCCGGGGGTCTCAGCGGTCGTCGGTGAGGCCGAGGCGGAGGTGGTCGACGTGGTAGACGGCCTGGTCGAGGAGAGCGGCGACGTGCTCGTCGTGGAGCGAGTAGACGACCGAGCGGCCGCGCCGTTCGCCGACCACCAGGCCGAGGTTGCGGAGCAGGCGGAGCTGGTGGGAGCAGGCGGACTGCTCCATGCCGACGGCGTCGGCGAGCTCGGTGGCGGCCCGGGGGCCCTCGCGGAGTTGGGCGAGTATCAGCAGGCGCGAGGGGGTGGCGAGGGCCTGGAGCGTACTGGCCACCTTGGCCGCGTTGGACGCGTCCAGGCGCATCTGCGGCACGGCGTTCTCGGCGGCTGAGTGTCCCATGGCTGAATCCTACGGGGCGGGTCCTCGGGCGGGCCGGCCGTCCATATGAACACATGAAGGTGTGTTCATGTGTTCCTGTATCGTGACGCCCATGCCCGCCACCGTGCTCACCCGCCCGCCCACCGCCGCCCCGCCCGCCGCACCGGCGCCGCACCGCACCCGCGTGCTCGCGCTGCCCGAGGCGCGCTGGGCGGCGGCGAGCCTCGTCGCCTTCCTGGCCGCGCTCGCCGTCCAGCTGCCCGGTGGCCCCGGCTGGGCGTACGGCGCGCTGTACGCCGTCGCGTACCTCGCCGGCGGGTGGGAGCCGGCCCTGGCCGGACTGCGCGCACTGCGCGAGCGGACCCTCGACGTCGACCTGCTGATGGTGGTCGCCGCCCTCGGCGCCGCCGCCGTCGGCGAGGTCCTGGACGGCGCCCTGCTGATCGTCATCTTCGCCACCAGCGGCGCCCTGGAGGCCCTGGCCACCGCCCGCACCGCCGACTCGGTCCGCGGCCTGCTCGACCTCGCCCCCGCCACCGCCACCCGGCTGCGCGAGGACGGCCACGGCGCCGTGACCGGCCCCTGGGGCGGCACCGAGGAAACCGTCCCCACGACCGAACTCGCCGTCGGCGACACCGTGCTGGTCCGCCCCGGCGAGCGGATCGGCGCCGACGGCCGCGTCCTCGACGGCGCGAGCGACGTCGACCAGGCCACCATCACCGGCGAACCGCTCCCCGCCCCCAAGGCCGCCGGGGACGAGGTCTACGCGGGCACCCTCAACGGCGCCGGCGCGCTGCGCGTCCGGGTCGAACGCGACGCCGCCGACACCGTGATCGCCCGGATCGTCGCCATGGTCACCGAGGCGTCCGAGACCAAGGCGCCCACCCAGCTCTTCATCGAGAAGGTCGAACAGCGCTACGCCGCCGGCCTGGTGGCCGCCACCCTGCTGCTGTTCGCCGTCCCGCTCGCCCTCGGTGCGGACCTCTCCGGCACGTTGCTGCGCGCCATGACCTTCATGATCGTCGCCTCGCCGTGCGCCGTGGTGCTCGCCACCATGCCGCCCCTGCTCTCCGCGATCGCCAACGCCGGCCGGCACGGCGTCCTGGTCAAGTCCGCGGTCGTCATGGAACGACTCGGCCAGGTCGACGCCGTCGCCCTGGACAAGACCGGCACCCTCACCGAGGGCACGCCCCGGGTCACCGAAGTCCGCCCGTTCGGCGGCGGCACCGAACACGGCCTGCTGGCACTCGCCGCCGCCGCCGAGCACCCCAGCGAGCACCCGCTCGCCCGCGCCGTCGTCGCCGCCGCCCGCGAACGCGGTACCGGCGTCCCGCCGGCCACCGACTTCACCGCCACCCCGGGCGTCGGGGTGCGGGCGGTCGTGGACGGCGCGGTGGTCGCCGTGGGCGCCCCCGGCCCCTACCGGGAACACCCCGAGGTCGTCGCCCTGGAGGCCGCGGGCCGCACCGCCGTCCTGGTGCTCCGCGACGGCGAACCCGTCGGCGTCCTCGGCCTCGCCGACCGCCCGCGCGAACAGGCCGCCGCCGCCGTCCGGGCCCTGACCGCGCTGACCGGCCGCCCGCCCGTGCTGCTCACCGGCGACAACCCGCGCGCCGCCCGCCACCTGGCCCATGAGGTCGGGCTGACCGACGTCCGGGGCGGGCTGCTGCCGCAGGAGAAGGTCGCCGCCGTCCGCGCGCTGGCCGACGCCGGCCGGAAGGTCCTGATGGTCGGCGACGGCGTCAACGACGCCCCCGCCCTGGCCGCCGCGCACAGCGGGGTCGCGATGGGCCGGGCCGGCTCCGACCTCGCCCTGGAGACCGCCGACGCGGTCGTCGTCCGCGACGAGCTGACCGCCCTCCCCGCCGTGGTGGCACTCTCCCGGCGGGCCCGCACGCTCGTGGTGCAGAACCTGGTGATCGCCGGTGCGTGCATCACCCTCCTGGTCGTCTGGGACCTGGCAGGTACGCTGCCCCTGCCGCTCGGCGTCGCCGGGCACGAGGGCTCCACCGTGGTCGTCGGCCTCAACGGCCTGCGGCTGCTGCGCGAACGGGCGTGGCGGCGGGCCCTGGAGAACGAGGCCCCGCCCGCCGAGGCCCGCACCACGAGGCCCCGCGCCGTGAGGAGAGCTGAGACACCATGAGCCGCCGAGACCGCGAGCACACCGGCCGGCAGGGCCCGGCCTCCCCCGTGACCGTCACCGTCTGCCGGGGCTGCTGCTGCGGCACCGAGCAGAAGCACCCGGGCATCGACCACACCGGCCAGTACGAGCGGCTGCGTACGGCCGTCGGGGCATCGGGCCGGGTCCGGGCCGTCAAGTGCCTCGACACGTGCGCGCATTCGAACGTCGTGGTGGTCGGCCCGTCGAGCGAGGGCCGCGCGGCCGGGGGGCGGCCGGTCTGGCTCGGCTGGGTCCTGGCCGACGACATGATCGAGGAGATAGCCGAGTGGGTGCAGGCCGGCGGTCCCGGCCTCGCCGACCCCCCGGGCATGCTCGACCTCCAGCAGATCGCCGTCTCCCGCCGCGTCCGCGAGGGCCTGTCGGGCTGACCCGCCGGACCAGGGTGCCGCCGGGTGCGGCCGGGCCTCGGGGTCGGGCAGGGGCGTCCCTCCGCGCCGGATGAACGGGCGGTGAACAGTGCCGAGGGCCCCGGCGAAAGCAGGCCGAAGCCGACGGTCCGGGGTTTCCGGGGGAGCGCAGGGCCTAGCATGACCTTGGTTCCGACCCGGGAGGAAGACGATGACCACGGTCTGCCGCATCTGCGCGGGCACCGGCCGCACCGCCGGCCTCAGCTGTCGGACCTGCCAGGGCACCGGCACCACCGAGGTGGGCGGCGGCGGCGGGAACTGCTTCCTCTGCGACGGGACCGGCGTCTACGTCCGCTACCGGGTCGACGCCGGTGGCGCCAAGCACGCCTACCGCGACGAGATCTGCCGCACCTGCGACGGGACCGGCAACCGCGCCCCCTCGCCGTGGGACGAGTCCGCCTGAGCGGAGCCGGGTCGCAGGGCGGTCCGAAGGGCGGTCCGCGGGCCGGTCCGCGGACCGGGCGGTCCGGCCGGCTGACAGGTCGTCCGGTGCGGACGCTCCACGCTCCCCGCGCGTGCCCGCCGCCCGGGTGACGGTTGGACTGTAAGGGTGCGGCTGGTCACCGCATCAGCGTAGACGGCCACCTCACCGGTGACCCGATCCGCGCAGCTGCCGGACGCTACGACTATGGCTTCCTTCAACCGACTGCTCTCCCGCGTCCGCAGACGCGCCGGAGCACTCGCCGTCCCCTGTACCGTCATCTCGGCCCTCGTCCCGGTGCTCGCCCTCGGCCCCGGGGCGGTCACGGCCGTGGCGGCCCCGCTCCCCGGCGGCTTGGGGCCGTGCGTCCCGGGCGACTGCCCGAACCCCTACCCGAGCTCGATCAACAACGGCCCGTTCGCCGGTCGGGACAACGGCATCAACGTCTTCGTCGGCGGAGACTTCCTGGTGACCGGCCGCGCCGCCGAGGCCGAGGGACGCGTCGTCGTCCTCAACAACTTCAGCCAGGCCAAGGAGGTGGGGGTCAGCTCGATCTACAACGTCGGCATCGCCGGCGTCGGCTCCCGGGTGCCCCCGCCGGACGGCGCGGACTTCCTCACCACCGGCGGCGGCGTCACCGTCGTCCCCGGTCAGACCCTGGTCGCCGAGGGCGGAGTCGTCCGGCACGCCGGCCCCGTCACCGGCACCGTGACCGGCACCCTGGTCACCGACCCCAACGCCGTACAGCCCTACAGCGGCCTGCGGGACCAGCTCACCTCCGCGTCCGACTGCTACGCCCGGGTCGGAGGCACGCCCCGGACCCCGACCGGCACCGCCGTCAACGAGGGCGGGCAGACCCTGTTCACCGGGGACGGCAGCTCCGCGCTCCAGGTGTTCAACGTCGACTTCAACCTCACCGGCCCGACCGGCGGCCAGCAGGGCATCGTCTTCGCGAACATCCCCACGGGCGCCACGATCCTGGTCAACGTGCTCGGCGCCACCCGGGCCCTGAACACCTTCAGCGGCGGCATCAACGACACCGACGACCCGCTCAACGCCTACCGCGACCACCTGCTGTGGAACTTCCCCGACGCCTCCGTCGTCAGCCTGGGCGGCACCGGCCAGTTCCAGGGCAGCTTCCTGATCGGCGAGCAGGCCTCGGTGACCACCGTGACCCTCGCGGGCGTCAACGGCCGGTTCTTCACCGCCGGCACCCTCAACCACACCAGCCTGGCCACCGGAGGCGGCGGCCAGGAGTTCCACGCCTGGCCCTTCAACGGCGACCTTCCCGCCTGCGGCACTCCTCCGGTGACGGGTGAGGTGCGGGTGTTGAAGACGGATGCGAATACGGCGGCGCCGTTGGCGGGTGGCGTGTTCGAGCTGTGGGAGGAGACGAACGGTG
>NZ_JBEXNT010000074.1:27214-46927 GCF_040611255.1 Kitasatospora sp. NPDC002965
GACGGCTGCCCCGCCCGGGTACCAGCTGCCTGTTTCACCGGTGTTCGGTCCGTTGGTTCTGACTCCGGCGAATGCTTCGGCCGGTGTGCAGGTGACCGCTGCCGATCTGCCGCAGCCCCCGGTGACGGGTGAGGTCCGGGTCCTGAAGAAGGACGCGAACACGGGCGCGGTCCTGGCCGGTGCGGTGTTCGAGCTGTGGAAGGAGACCAACGGCATCCCCGGTCTGCAGACGACCGGCGTGAACCCCGACACCCAGGTCGGCGCCCCGTGCACCACCGGCGCCGACGGCCTCTGCCGACGGACGGTGGAGGTCGGCGGGTACTACTGGCGTGAGACCGCTGCCCCGCCCGGGTACCAGCTGCCGTCCCTGCCGGTCTTCGGTCCGCTGGTCCTGACGGCGCAGAACGCGTCCGAGGGCGTCCAGATCACGGCGCGCGACTGCCCGTCGCCGAAGCCGCCGGCCGACGGCTCGATCCACCTCACCAAGAAGGACGACAAGTCGGGCAGGCCGCTGGCCGGCGCCGTGTTCGAGCTGTGGAAGGAGACCAACGGCATCCCCGGTCTGCAGACCGGTGGGCCCAACCCCGACACCCGCTCGGGTGCGTCCTGCACCACCAGCGCCGACGGCGGGTGCGACTTCAGGCACCTGTCGGCGGGCCAGTACTACCTGCGGGAGACCGTCGCGCCTCCGGGCTACGACCTTCCGCGTGACCCGGTGACCTGCCCCTACACGGTCGACGAGGACGACTGCGTCACCGTCGTGCTGACCAACAAGAAGCACGACGACGACTGCTAGGAACCGAGGAAGCCGGGAACCCGGGACCCGGGAACCCGACGACGCAGGAGCGTCGGACTGTCGGAATGCCGGACCCGCCCGGAGCCCCCGTGCTCCGGGCGGGTCCGCCATGTCCGGCCCGCCCTCAGACGAGGACGTGCCGCAGGCCCCCGAGCAGGTGGGCGCGGAAGGCCGGGTCCGTGTACGCCTCGGGCGCGTGGCCGAGGGAGGTGTAGAAGGTGGGGACGCCGTCGTGCTCGCCGCACCAGGCGATCGGGTGCCGGTCGCCCGACCCCATCGAGGCGCCCCGGTAGTCGGCCTCGTCGACGGTGAGCAGGACCCGGGCGCCGCCTTCGCGCGGGTCGGAGCGGAAGTCGTACCACTCGTCGGTCCAGTCCCAGCGGGCCGGGAGATGCGCGGTGGACGGATGGTCGGCGTCGGCGACCCGGACGACGGCGGGCTGGATCGGCGGGTGCCGGTCGAAGCGGGCGCCGACCAGGCCCTCGAACCAGGGCCACCCGTACGCGGTGGTGGAGGCCGCGTGCACGCCCAGCCAGCCGTGGCCGGCGGTCAGGTGGGCGCGCAGCGCGTCCTGCCCGGCCTCGTCGAGCACCTCGCCGCCCGTGGAGAGGAAGACCACGGCCGCGTACCGGCGCAGGGTGTCCGGCCGGAAGACGGCCGGGTCCTCGGTGGCGTCGGCGGTGAAGCCGTGCCGTTCGCCCAGCTCGTGCAGCGCGCGGGTGCCGTCCAGTGCCGAGGCGTGCGGGAAGCGGAGGTTGCGACGGTAGATCAGGATCCGGGCCATGGGGGCGATCCTGCCAGGTGCCCGGGCGGGCGCGGCCGGGCGTTCCGTCGGCGAGGGCCGGGACGGCGACCGCGCCGGGGTCCGGGGGCGCGTCGTAGGCTCTCGGCTCATGACCGTCCTGCGCTCCGCCCTCCTGTTCGTCCTCGCCGCCCTCCTGGAGATCGGGGGCGCGTGGATGGTCTGGCAGGGGGTGCGTGAGCACCGCGGGTGGGCGTGGATCGGGGCGGGCGTCGTCGCGCTCGGTGCCTACGGCTTTGTGGCGACCCTGCAGCCGGACGGCAACTTCGGTCGGGTGCTGGCCGCGTACGGCGGGGTGTTCGTGGCCGGCTCGCTGCTCTGGGGCATGGCGGCGGACGGCTTCCGGCCGACCCGGTACGACGTGGTCGGGGCACTGGTCTGCCTCGCGGGCGTCGCCGTGATCATGTACGGCCCCCGGCGCTGAATCCGGCCCCGGCTCTCACCTGCCGGACGGGTCGTGCAGTGCCGAAGCCCCCCTGCCCACGTCTCGGGGAGTCCTGAACGGTCGGCACATCACGCGACCTGCTGCGCGCCCCTTCTCGGGTTCCGGGCGCCGGGGCGGCGGGTGCACGCGAGCGACCCCGCGGACCGGGGTGTCCGCGGGGTCGGGCCTTGAACGGGGCGGGGCCGGGGCGTGCCGATGCCGCGGGTCCGCCCGGCTGTGGCCCGGTTACGTCTGGCGGTAGGTGGCCAGGAAGCGGCCGATCCGGTTGATCGCGGTCTCCAGGTCGTCGGCCCGGGGGAGGGTGACGAAGCGGAAGTGGTCCGGGCGGGGCCAGTTGAAGCCGGTGCCCTGGACGACGTGGATCTTCTCGCGGAGCAGCAGGTCCAGGACGAACCGCTCGTCGTCGACGATCCGGTGGACGGCGGGGTCCAGTTTGGCGAACGCGTACAGCGCGCCCTTGGGGCGGACGCAGCTGACGCCGGGGATCTCGTTGAGCGCCTTGTGGGCGACGTCGCGCTGCTCGGCGAGGCGGCCGGTGGGCAGGACCAGGTCGTTGATGGACTGGTGGCCGCCGAGCGCGGCCTGGACGGCGTACTGGGCCGGGACGTTGGGGCAGAGCCGCATGCCGGAGAGCATGGTGAGGCCCTCCAGATAGTCGGACGCGTGCTGCTTGGGTCCGGACACGACCAGCCAGCCGCTGCGGAAGCCGGCCACCCGGTAGGACTTGGAGAGGCCGTTGAAGGTGAGGGTGAGGACGTCGTCGGCGAGCGCGGCCAGGCAGTGGTGCTCGGTGCCGTCGTAGAGGATCTTGTCGTAGATCTCGTCGGCGAGGACCATCAGGTGGTGCCGGCGGGCGAGGTCGAGGATGCCCTCCAGCAGTTCCTTCGGATAGACGGCGCCGGTGGGGTTGTTGGGGTTGATGACGACGATCGCCTTGGTGCGGGCGGTGATCTTCGACGCGATGTCGTCGAGGTCCGGGTACCACTCCGCCTCCTCGTCGCAGACGTAGTGCACCGCCTTGCCGCCGGCCAGCCGGATCACGGCGGTCCAGAGCGGGTAGTCCGGCATCGGGACGAGCACCTCGTCGCCGTCGTCCACGAGTGCGGTGACGGACATCTGGATCAGCTCGGAGACGCCGTTGCCGAGGTAGACGTCGTTGACGGTGACGCCGCTGACGCCGCGCTGCTGGTAGTACTGCACGACGGCGCGCCGGGCGGGCAGGATGCCGCGGGAGTCGCTGTAGCCGTGGGCGTTGGGGAGGTTGCGGATGATGTCCTGGATGATCTCCTCGGGCGCCTCGAAGCCGAACGTGGCCGGGTTGCCGGTGTTCAGCCGGAGCACGCTGTGCCCGGCCTCCTCCAGCGCGTTGGCCTGGTCGACCACCGGGCCGCGGATCTCGTAGCACACGTCATTCAGCTTGCTGGACTGCCGAAACTCCATCTGCGGCCTCCCGACCGTCACACCGCGTGGATCCTTCTTGCTTTGTTCTACCAAGTAAGCACTTGGAAAGTCCAACCTTTTGGCTATGCTGATCCACATGTCACGCCGAAGCTACGACCAGTACTGCGCCGTCGCCCGCGCCCTGGACGCGGTGGGGGAGCGCTGGAGCCTCCTGATCGTCCGTGAACTCCTCGCCGGCCCGCGCCGCTACACCGACCTGCACGCCGACCTGCCCGGAGTCTCCACCGACATCCTCGCCGCGCGCCTCAAGCAGTTGGAGGGTGAGGGGCTGGTGGAGCGGCGGCGGCTGGAGCGGCCGGCCAACGCCACCGTCTACGAGCTGACCGCGCGCGGCGCCTCGCTCCGGCCGGTCGTCGACGCGCTCGGAGCCTGGGGGCTCCCGGCGCTCGGCGAGCAGCGGCCGACCGATGCGGTGCGATCGCACTGGATCACCGGGGAGGTGGATCCGGGGACGGCTCCGGACGCGGACCCGGACGCGGACGCGGACGCGGACCGGGATGCGGACCGGGACGCGGACGGAGCTCCGGAGGCTTCGGGAACGCCGGGGGACAGGGCGATGCTCGCGGGCTAGGGTCCGCCGGGCTCCGGGCTCCGGGCTCCGGGTGCCGCGCGTGGTCCGCCCGCCCGGCCGGGGGGACGCGGCCCGGCACCGCGGGGGCGCCCGTGTGGGAGGCGCCGCACCCGCGGCCCGGCGGTGGGGAGCTGCTGCGGCGCCCGGCTCCCCCGAGACCGGCCGTCGATCCGCGCAGACGGCCCGCACTGCTCGCGGCGTCCGTCCCTCCCGACCTGCACCACTCTGCCGGGCGGCGATAAACGGCGGATCGACATCCGCTTGTCGGGGTCGTTCACCGGGCAGCGGCGGCCGTGCCGCGGTCCGGTCGCGGGAGGGGTCCGCCCCGGGGACGCGCGGGCGCTGCGCGTACGATCGTCGGGCCATCGAGAAGACTGTGGAGAACGCCGTGCGCCACGCGCCCACCACCTACAGCAGTTACGTCGCCGTCGGGGACTCCTTCACCGAGGGCATGTGCGACGAACTGTCGCCCGACGGTCACTACCGGGGCTGGGCGGACCGCCTCGCCGAACGCCTCGCCGCCGAGCGGCCGGCCGGGGACTTCCGGTACGCCAACCTCGCCGTCCGCGGCAAACTCATCGGCCAGATCCACGACGAGCAGATCGACACCGCCACCGCCATGGGCGCCGACCTGGTCACCCTGGCCGGCGGCCTCAACGACGTGCTGCGTCCCCGCTGCGACGTCGTCCGCGTCGAGGAACTGCTCGGCCGCTCCGCCACCGCGCTGCGCGCCACCGGCGCCACCGTCGTCCTGTTCACCAGCACCGACCCGACGCGGCGGATGGCCGGCTCGGCCCGCCTGCTCCCGGCCATCCTGCGGATGAAGGCCTTCGTCCACGAGCTCGCCCAGGACCCGGGCATCGCCGTGGTCGACCTCTTCTCCGCACCCTGCTTCGACGACCGGCGGCTCTGGGCGGAGGACCGGCTGCACCTCTCGCCCGAAGGTCACCGCCGGGTCGCCGAGGCCGTACTGGAGGCGCTCGGCCGCCCCACCGCAATCGACTGGCGTGCCCCGCTGTCGCCCGCCGACCCCCCGCGCCGCACGGAGAAGCTGGCCGCCGACGCCCGCTGGGCCCGGACCCACCTGGGTCCGTGGGTCGGCCGCAGGCTCACCGGCCGCTCCTCCGGCGACGGCCGCGCGCCCAAGCGCGCGGAACTGCTGCCGTTCGAGGCCCGCGAGGCTCAGGGGGCGTAGCGGCCGGCCGGCCGGCCCGGAGGCGGCCACCCGCAGGCAGGTGCCCCGTCAGCCCCGGAAGAGGTGGTGACCGACGTCCGAGGGCACCTCGTCCTGGTACGGGGTGGAGTCCGGACCGGGTACGTGCTCGCCCGGGACCGGCTCGGTGCTCTCGCGGTGCAGCAGCACGACACCGTCCTCCGACCAGAGCGTCCGGTAACCGTGAGCCAGCAGCAGGTCGATCCTGGCCGCCTGCTCGCGGTCGGTCCGGAACGGGAAGGACCGCTTGTCGGCGCGGATCAGCACGTACTCGCGCCCGCGCGGCTTCTCGTCCACCAGGACCACGTCCGTCCGGGCCGTCAGCCGGGGCACCGCCTGGTTGTCGGCCTCGACGGACGCGCCGTCCGGGATCCGTGCCGCGCCGCGCAGCAGCGCGGCCTCGCTCGCCTTCGGCTGCCAGTAGGCGGGCACGAACAGGTTCGCCGCCCCGAGCGGCAGCGCCGCCGCGACGGTGACGGCCGCCGCCGCCACACCGAGGCGGCGGGTCAGTGCCCGGTCGTGGTGGCGGCCCAGCACCTCCAGAGCGGCGACCAGCAGGATCGGCCAGAGGAACGCGTCGTAGTGCCGGGCGACCGACCAGTGGTTCGGGTTGCTGGAGAGCACCCGCTCGGCCAGCAGCGGCAGCGCGCAGAGGATCGTCGCGGAACGCAGCGGGAGGAGGAACAGCGTGCCGAAGATCCAGAGCAGCAGCAGCGGCTTCAGCGGCGCGTCGACGAGGGCCGAGAGGAGCCGGGTCGGATCGGAGAGCACGTTGGCCACCGCCGAGCCGCCGTCCTCGCCGAGCGCCCGGTAGTTCCAGTAGTAGCCGGGCACCCCGCCCATGGCCGGGACCAGCCAGGCGATGGCGACCACCGAGGCGAGCGGCCCGCCGAGCAGCAGCCCGGTACCCCAGCGGACGGCCCGCCTGCGTCGCGCCGGCTCCGTGTCGCGGCGGGCCCGCAGCAGCAGCACCAGCCCGTACGCGCCGACCGCCAGCCCCATGTCCTCCTTGGTGCAGCAGAGCAGCAGTGCGGCGAACGCGGCGGTGCCGTAACGGCGGGCCAGCCCGCGCTCCAGCATCAGCAGCGTGAGCGGCACCGCGAACGCCACCTCGTGGAAGCCGCCGCGGGAGGCCACCAGCAGCGGCCAGCCCAGGCCGTACGCGAGCGCGGCGAGGTCGGCGGCGCGACGGGCGGTGCGCGGGTCGGCGTCGGCGAAGCAGCGGTCGGCGATCCGGCGGATCAGCGGCACTCCGGCCGCGAAACAGAGCGCCTGGCCGAGGAGGAGGGAGCGCGGGTCGTCCCAGAGCCAGTAGAGCGGCGCCATCAGGGCGATCACCGGGGAGAAGTGATCGCCGAGGAGGGAGAAGCCGGGCGGGAACTCGTGGTGGTAGCTCTTCAGCGTCGAGACCGGCAGGCCGAAGTGCGCGTAGCCGCGTACGCCCTGGTCGAAGATGCCGAGGTCGAAGCCGCCCAGCTGGGCGGTGGTCCACTGCTGGGCGCCGATGGCCAGGCAGACGGCGAAGCAGAGCACGGTGAACGCGATCGTGCGGGCCCGCGGGGAGAAGCGGAGGTCGGCGAACCGGTCGGCGGACGTGCGGTCCCCGGCGTCGGCGGTGCCGGCGGGACCTCCGGTGCCGGTCGTGCCCCCGGCGTCGGCAGTGTCACCCGCTTCGGCGGTGTCACCGGGGTCCAGGGCGTCCGGGTACGGCGTCACGTCGTGCCGGGACATGCCTGATTCCTCCAGTGTGCTGTGGTGCGCGGTGCTGCTCGTGCCGTGTGCGGTGCCCCCGGATCCTGAGCGGATCCGGGTCGCTTCCGTCCTGCTTGAGCCCTGACCGCCTCGCCCCGGCCGAACCGACACCGGCCGACCACACTAACCGACCGCGGTTCCGGCGGATCGGTACGCTCTACAGCGCACGACCTCACCCGACCGGAGGAACACCAGCACCGTGACCGTCCCGAGCCTCAACCTCGTCTCCGACTGCGGGAGCTGCTTCGGGCTGTGCTGCGTCGCGCTGCCGTTCGCCGCGGGCAGCGATTTCGCCGTCAACAAGTCCGCCGGAAGCCCGTGCCGCAACCTGCAGACCGACTTCACCTGCGGCATCCACGAGCGGCTGCGCGACACCGGCTTCCCCGGCTGCACGGTGTACGACTGCTTCGGGGCCGGCCAGCACGTGTCGCAAGTCACCTTCGGCGGGCGCAGCTGGCGGGAGGAACCGGAGAGCGGCGCGCGGATGTTCGAGGTGTTCCCGGTGGTGCGGCAGCTGCACGAGCTGCTGCGGTACCTCACCGAGGCGCTCACCTTCGCCCCCGCCCGTCCGGTCCACGCCGAGTTGGGCGAGGCGCTGGAGGAGACCGGCAGGCTCGCCGCCGGCACGCCCGAGGAGATCCTGGCGGTCGACGTGCCCGCGCACCGGCAGCGCGTGGCCGAGCTGCTGCTGAAGGCGAGCGAGCTGGTCCGGGCCGCCGTGCCGCGCCGCCGCGAGCACCGGGGCGCGGACCTGTTCGGCGCCCGCCTGCGCGGCGCGGACCTGCGCGGCGCCAACCTGCGGGGCGCCCTGATGGTCGCCGCCGACCTGTCCGGCGCGGACCTGCGGCTCGCCGACCTGATCGGGGCGGACCTCCGGGACGCCGACCTGTCCGGTGCCGATCTCACCGAGGTGCTCTTCCTCACCCAGATCCAGCTCAACGCGGCGCGGGGTGATGCGACGACCCGCCTGCCGGAGGCGCTGAAGCGCCCGGGGCACTGGCCGGAGGCCGCGGGTGCCACCCCGGCCGGGCGGGGCGGCGCCCGCGGGCCGCAGGGCGGTCGGCCACGCGGTGGCGGGCAGCGCGGCGGTGCCCGCAGCGGCCAGGGAGGCCAGGGTGGCCGGAGCGGCCAGGGCGCTCAGGGCGGTCAGGACGCTCAGGGCCGGGACGGGCAGGGCGGCGGGCAGGGCGGCGGGCAGGGGCAGAACGGTGGGGGGCGCAACGGTGGCGCGCGGACCGGCGGGCGGCAGGGCAAACCGCGCCCGCGGTGAGGCAGTTCCGGCGTTCCGCCGACCCGATCCACCCCACCCGTCCTGTTCGCCCCGCACCTTCCGCCCCACCGCCCCACGGCACCCGGCCTGGAGCGACCCGGGAGCGAGCGGGATCGGGCGGAGTCGGGCGGGGCGTTCAGGCGGCCAGTACCCGTAGTTCGGCCACCGGATGTCGGCGGAGCAGCGCGCAGGACGTACCGGCGAGCACGGTGAGCGCGACGCCGGCGAGCGCGTACGCCGAACCGGCCGGGTGGAGGGGCCAGGCCCAGGGTTCGGGGCGGCCGTCGGGGTTCCAGCCGGTCGCCGAGCAGAGCAGCGGGACGACGGCGAGCGCGGCGGCGGCCGGGCGGTGGCCCACCAGGGGGTGGAGCAGCAGCGCGAGACCGAGGTAGCCGGCGGTGTCGCGGGCGATGACGAGGGTGAGGTCGCCCTGTCCGGCCGCGTACGCGAGGGCGCCGACCGCCGTGCCGGTGACGGCGACGCCGAGGGTGAGCGCGACGTCCCACCCGCGCAGGAACCGCCCGGCGACCGTCTCCGTGCGCAGGTCACCCCGGCCCAGCCCGTACAGCAGGAAGACCGCCGGGATCAGGGTGATCACGTGCGCGACCAGGAAGTGTCCGGCCCGGCCGCGCAGCGCGGGCACCGGCAGTTCGCCGTCCCCGAGCAGCAGGCCGAGGGCGAACGTGCCCGCGAGCGCGGCGGTGACGGCCGGCACCGCACGGGCCTTGCACCACCAGATCACGGGGCGCCACCCGCCCCGACGCTCCCCGGTCCGGCCGTCGTGGTCCCCGGTCCGACGGCCGGCGGCGGGGCGCCGCACCGGCCGAGTGCCTCGACGGCCCTTCGGTACCAGTCGAGTTGGGCCTCCCGGGGAAGGCGCAGCAGCTGCGCGGCGCGGGCGGCGTCCGCGTCGTCGAACCGGCCGCCGGAGGACGGCGGCACGGTGCTGCCGTCCGGACCCGCCCGTGCGGCGAGCCAGGCGGCGGCCGTGCCCGCCGCCGCACCCGCCGGGTACGGGCCGCCGTGCAGGGCGCAGTCCGGGACCCGGGGGAGCAGACCGCCGACCACGGCGGGCGCGACGTCCTGCACCCGGGCGTCGGTGGGGACGCCCAGCTTGGCCTCGCCGGGCCCCGGCCGGCCGGCCATGGTGAACGCCTCCGGTACGGGCACACCGTGCCCGGCCAGGGTGCCGGCGAGTCGCCGGGTCTCCGCGCGGACCATGGTCGAGCGGGCGGCGCCCAGTTCGGGCCAGAGGCAGACGCGAGGCCGGCCGTGGTCGCAGACCAGGGCGGCGGCGGACCTCGTCCGGACGGGCTCCGGGCCGAGGTCGCGGGCGAGGTGTGCGGCGAGTCCGATGCCGGCCGCCGTCACCGCCAGCGCGGCTGCCAGGGCGATCGGCGCGCCCCGCTGCCGGATCAGCAGGACGGCGGCCGAGCAGACCGCGGCCGAGAACACCAGTGAACTCGCCACCGCCCGGCCGTCCAGGACCTGGTCCACCGCGCAGCAGTCGGCGAGGCCGCCGCCGACCAGGTGCCGCAGCCAGTAGGTGTCGAACGAGGCCGGGTAGGCGTTCAGGACGAAGCTGCTGACCAGCGCGAGAGGGACGGCGACCACCGGCGCCAGCACCCGCCCGACGACCGACCCGATCAGGGTGTCGGCGAGCAGGAGCCCGGCCCAGACGGCGAGGACACCGGGCTGCGGCACCCCGGTCACCGTGCCGCCGGCCGCCGCGGTGGTGCCGAGCGCGGCCACCATGCCCAGCCCGCCCATCGCGGCGACGGGCAGGAGCAGCGGCGCGGTGATGGTCAGCGGGGACCGGACCGGCGAGCGGTCGAAGACCCGGCCGCGGTGCAGTCGCCCGCCCTCCCAGGCCCCGGCGGCCGCGCAGGCGGCGCCGGCGAACGGCAGCGCGAGGCTGGCGTGGCCGGCGGCGGCGAGTCCGTAGGCGGGGGTGATCCAGGCGGTCAGGTCGTCGCCGAGGGCGACCAGGAGGAAGCCGAGCAGGAACGGCAGCACACGGGTGCCCGCCGAGACCCGGAGGACGGTGCGCAGCAGCATGTCACGTCTCCCGTTCGATCAGGCGGGCGTACGCGGCCTCGGCGCTCGGGGTGCCGGGGCCGCGCACGCCGGTATCGGGGCCCGCGGCACCGCCACCCGCGGGGCCGCGACCTGTGGGACCGCCACCCGCGGCACTCCCGGCACCGGGGCCGGCGGCGTCGGCGGCACCGACGACGGCGCCGTCCGCGAGCGCGTGGAACTCCCCGGTGCCGCCCTGGAACCGGATCCGGCCCCGGTCCAGCACCACCACGTGCCGGTAGGTCTCGGCGAGGTCCTCGGTCTGGTGGGTGGAGACGACGACACTCACGTCCTCGGTCAATTCCTCGACCAGCGAACGGAACACCGCCCGCTGGGTCGGGTCGAGTCCGGCGGTGGGCTCGTCCATGAGGATCAGCTCGCTGTGGTGGGCCAGGCAGCCGGCGATGCCCAGCCGGCGGAGCTGGCCGCCGGAGAGCTGGTGCCCGGCCCGGTCGGCGAGCCGGTCCAGCCCGACCCGGGCGAGCGCGCCGGCCGAGGCCTGCCAGGCGGCGGTGCGTGACATGCCCTTCAGCCAGCCGCAGTACGCGACCTGCTCGCGCACGCTGAGCCCCGGGACCGGGGTGACCTGTTGGGGCAACCAGGCCACGGCGCGCCGGTAGGCGGCCCGGTCGCCGCCGCCGGTGGCCGGGTTGACGCCGTGCCAGGTGACGGATCCCCGGTGCGGGGACAGGTGGGAGGCGGCGAGGGACATCAGCGTGGACTTCCCGGCGCCGTTGGGGCCGAGCAGGACGGTGGCCCGGTTCTCGATCCTCAGGTCGAGACCGGCGAAGAGGGTGGCCTTTCGGTTGTACTGGAATTCGATGCGGTGGAATTCGAGAGCCATGGCGGGGTCGACGCATTTCGCTCGGGGAAGTGGGCCGTCGTTCCGGGTGGTGTCCCGGGTGTTCCGGGTGTTCCCGGGCGTTCGGGTCGTGCCGGCGGAAGGGGCGTCCGTCGGCACGCCTCGGCACGGCGGCGGATCGGCGGCGGATCGGGTCCGGGTCTGTCAGTACCGGGTGCTCACGGTGTCCACCCAGAGCTTTCCGCCACCGCGCACGCCCTCCAGTACGAAGTAGTAGTCGCCGGAGCTCTGGTCGCCCCAGGCGGAGCCGTCGCAGTGGTTGAGCCGGTAACCGTAGGACTTGTCCGGGCCGAACACGTCCTTGAAGAGCGCGAGGTCGGCGTCCTTGAAGTCGTTGGTGTCGGTGGTGCAGCCCTGGAAGGTGACCGTGGTGACGGTGTCGTCCCGGTCGGCGTCCGCCCAGCGGCGGGACTCCGAGCCCGGGCCCCACTTGCCGATGTGCGACGTCCAGGAGCCCTCGGCGAGGGCGGGCGTGGCCCCGGCGAACCCGATCAGTGCGGCGGCCACCAGGGCGCCGCGCAGGAGCGTGCGGTTCTCGGCGTGCATGTTCCGTCCGATCTTTTCGGTGACACCGCCGTGCGGGGCGGAGTCATGCAGGCAAAAAGAAACGAGCGGAGGTTCGACCGGAACGGTCTCGGTCACCCGATCGGCCGAGCCGCCGCGGGAATGACATTAGCGTGCACGAACAGGTGGCCAGCACTATTTTTTCCGGCCATTCGGAGGGCCGAGGTCTGGGGGAGGAGGGATGGCAAGGGCGTGATCGATATTCACCGTAAATTCTCTATCACGGCACCGGTCCGGACAATGTCGACCGCCGGTGTCCGTTTTTGAACAGAGGGCCGATCGATTCCTTTTCTATGTGATTGTCGTTCCGGTGATGTACTGGCCAGTTACCGCCCTCGGGCGGCTACACCGTGAGAAGCCGGGCGCGGAGTCCGCCGATCACGGCCCCGTCGATCCCGACCTTGCCGGTGGCGTAGGCGTGCACCGACCCGTGGGCGGCGGTCAGGTCCGCGAGCGTCAGCCGGATCACCTCCTCCGGAGCGCGTCCGAACGCCGGCCAGCGCAGCGCGCGCCCCGGGTTGGAGGCCCGCCAGTCGGCCACCAGCCGGGCGGTGACCAGCTCGGTGAGCGCGAAGTCCGCGGCGACGTCGTCCTCGTCGACTCCGAGCAGGGTGAGCACCAGTGCGCCTATCAGCCCGGTGCGGTCCTTGCCGGAGGCGCAGTGGAACACCACCGGCCGGTCGGCCGCGGCGATCACCTCCAGCACCTCCCGGATCTCCGCCGCGCCGTCCTCCGCCACCTCGGCGAAACGATCCGCCAGGTGCCGCCAGGGATCCACGTCCGGGTCGATCTCGGCCTGGTCGTAGGGCCGGTGCTCGATCGAGAGGTTGTGGTAGGCGACCCCGTCCAGCTCCGGGACCCTCCCCTTGCGGGCGATCTCCCACGGGTAGCGCAGGTCGATCACCGTTCCGATGTCCAGTGCCCGGAACCGTTCGAGGTCGGCGGGGGAGGTGAGGGTGCCCAGGGAGGCGGAACGGTAGAGCCGGCCCCAGCGGACCGACCGGCCGTCGGCGGTCGGGTAGCCGCCCAGGTCGCGGAAGTTGATCGGGCCTTCGAAGGTGATGTGGCGTGTCATGTTCGCACCCTAAGGGGTGGTGCGTGCGCGGCCCCGGGCGGGACTCACCGCTGCTCCGGCGCCGCGACGACGGCCTGGAGCAGCCCCGGGAAGGCGTCCTCGAACTCCTCCCGGCGCAGTGCGTTGAGGCGGGAGGTCCCCACGTAGTACTGGCGGATGAGGCCGGCCTCGCGCAGGACGTGGAAGTGGTGGGTGGCCGTCGACTTGCCGACCGGCAGTTCGATCACCCCGCAGGCGAGGTCCTCGCCGGCCGCGTGCAGCTCGCGGACGATGTGGCGCCGGACGGGGTCGACGAGCGCCTCCAGCACCTGCTGGAGCGCGACCGCGCGGAGGTCGGGGTGGGGCGGGACGCGGTCCCTGGTGGTGCCGCGCTGCGCTGCTCGTGTCATCGGTGGTGGGCCTCCCGCCGGTCATCGTACGACAGCCGGCGCGGTGCGGCCGGGTCGAAGTACGACAGCTGTCGAAGTTTGACAGCTGCCGTACTTTGAAGTTGTCTGGAGGGGTCGCCACCTATGGGAAAGGGGAGTTGAGCGATGGTCAGGACTGTGCGCTTTCACGAGCTGGGCGGGCCGGAGGTGCTGCGGCTGGAGGACGCGCCGATCGCCGCGCCGGGCGCCGGTGAACTGCTGATCCGCGTCGACGCGATCGGGGTCAACCGGGCCGAGGTGCTGTTCCGCAGCGGCCGGTACATCGAGGACGTCCGGGAGTTCCCCGGTCGGTTGGGCACCGAGGCGGCGGGCGTGGTCGAGGCGGTCGGACCGGGGGTGGCGGGGTTCGCGGCGGGGGACCGGGTGAGCGTGGTGCCCGCGTTCTCGATGAACGACTACAGCGTCTACGCGGAGCGGGCGGTCGTCCCGGCGGACGCCGTCCTGCACCGGCCGGAGGGGCTGGACGCGGTCGGCGGCGCGGCGGTCTGGATGCCGTACGTGACGGCGTACGGGGCGCTGGTGGAGACCGGCGGCATGCGGGCCGGCGACACGGTGGTGATCACGGCCGCGTCCAGCAGCGTCGGCCTGGCCGCCCTGCAGATCGCCGACCGGGTGGGCGCGACGCCCATCGCCACCACCAGGACGGCCGCGAAGCGCGACGCCCTCCTGAAGGCCGGCGCGGCGGACGTGATCGTCACGGACGAGGAGGACGTCGCGGAGCGGGTCCTGGAGCTGACCGGGGGCCGGGGTGCGACGTTCGTCTTCGACGCCGTCGCGGGCCCGGGCGTGGTCGAGCTGGCCGAGGCCCTGGCCCGGGGCGGCACCCTCTTCGTCTACGGCATGCTGAGCGGCCTGGACACGCCGTTCCCGCCGATGGCCCTGATGAGCGGCAGGGCGATGCGCAGCTACATCCTCCACGAGACCACCAGGGACCCGGAGGCCCTGCGTCGTGCCGAGGCCTTCGTCGCCTCCGGTCTGCGCACCGGGGCCTTCCGGCCGGTGGTCGACCGGACCTTCCCGCTGGAGGCGATCGCCGACGCCCACCGCTACATGGAGGCGGGTACGCAGGTCGGCAAGATCGTGGTGACCGTCGACCACTGACGGCGGCTCCGGGACGCCCGGGAAGCCCCGTCGTCCCGGGGCGGCGGCGGGCGGCGGGCGGCGGGCGGCGGGGAGGCCGGGAAGGGGCGGCCGGGAACGGGCGTGCGCGGCGGTTCGTGGCCGCCGGCGCGGCCGAAGTGGGCAGCGGCGAACCGGTGGTGAAGACGGGGGGAGGGGGCGAACCTTCCGGCGCGGCCTCCCGCCGGCGGGGGTGGTGCGCCATGATGGGGACGGAAGGACGGTGCCCGGCGACCCGTGCCACGGAGGTCCCTTGGAACGCAACCTCGCGACCGCGGCCGACCGCGCCGACTACCTGGTCGAACTCTCCAACATCGCCTGCCAGGTCAACCTCGGCGGCCCCGCCCCGCGTTCACTGCACCGTCTCCACCTGGTGATCCAGGCGCTGATCAGGCTCACCGGAGACCGGAACGTCTCCGTCTACCTGGTCGCGGACCGCAGCCTGCTGGGCGGCAGGAGGGAGTTCACCGACCCGGCGGACGCCCGCATGCTGCGGCGGTGGGTCACCGCCGGCCTGGTGGAGGAGGTGCCGGACGCCGACGAACGCGTCCTGGAGATCGCCGGCATGACCGGCATCCAGGTCGTCACCGGCGACCACTACGACGACTTCCGCCTCGAACACCCGTGGATCCAGGGCAACACCTGGCAGTTCCTCAAGCCCGAGCCGGCCCGCGGGGGTACGGTGCGGCTGGTGCCGCTCGACATGGGGCACCGGACGGGCGCGGAGATCTCGAAGAAGATGGAGCTGTCCGCGCTCAAGAAGCAGGGACTGCTCACCCCCGCCCGCAAGCCCCTGGTCGAGGTCGTCGGCCGCGCCTGGCGCTGCCCCGAGCAGCGCTGCACGCTCTACAGCGTCCACCGCGGGGGCCGGGTGATGCTCCCGCGGATGCGGCAGGGCCTGCCCACCTGCGAACTGCACGGCGCCCCGCTGCTCGACGACGGGACGCGGCCCGGCGCCGCACAGTTGAAGGTGGTCGTCGACGGGCAGTGCGTGGCCCGGTACACGCTCGACGAGGGCTCGCAGACGGCGGTAGGTCGGGCGCCCGGTACGGCGGACGGCATCGCCCTGCTCGCCCTGCTGCCGTCCGCGCTCGCCGCCCGCGTGAGCCGCCGGCACCTGGTGGTGTCGGTGCGCGGCGGCTCGGTGGTGGTGCGGGACACCAGCACGTACGGCAGCCGGATGCGCGCGGCCGGCCGGCACGGACAGTGCGGCCCCTGGGAGCAGTTGCCGCCCGGGGCGAACCGCCCGTTCCGGCCGGGCGACGAGGTCGAACTCGCGCCGGGGCTGGTGCTGACCCGCAGCGGTCGCCGCTTCCCCGCCGAACTGGCCGGCTCCTGGCAGTCCGAGGTCGCGCGCCGGCCGCTCCCGCCGGGAGCGGCGGAGGCCACCCGGATCATGGAGGCGTGAGCGGTGGCCGGTTCGCGCGGACACCACGGCGGAGCGCCCGCGACGGGGCGCGGGCGACGGGACGGCCGGGACGGGGCGCGCGGGCGGGGCTCACACGCTGCGGTCCGTCAGCACCTCCCGGAGCACATGGCGGGCGTTGGCCGCCAGGGGCGGATTGGTCGTGCGGTAGTACGGCAGCTGGATCAGCGCGATCGAGAGGGCCCAGGCGCGGCCGCGCTCCCAGGTGGCGTCGTCGACGGCGAGGGCGGTGCGGAAGACGGGGCGGGCGCTGCCGGGGAGGAGGTTCCAGGCGGCGATCAGGTCGACGGTCGGATCGCCGACCCCGGTCTGGCCGAAGTCGAGGACGCCGCCGAGGTGTTGGCCGGTGAGCAGGAGGTTGCCGGGGGACAGGTCGCCATGGATCCAGGTGGGCGGTCCGGCCCGCTCCGGAAGGCGGAGGGCCTTGTCCCACAGGGCGGTCGCGGTGTCCGTGTCGATCATTCCGCGCAGCCGGCCGATGGCCGCGCGGGTCGCGGCGTCGCGGGCGGCGAGCGGTGCGCCGCGCGAGGCCGCCGGGGCGTCCGGAGTCGGCTCGACCTTGCGCAGGGAGGTGATGAAACCGGCGATGGCGTGGGCGAGCCGAACCGGTTCGGCGAGCGATCCGACGATCGGGTTGACGCCGTCCAGCCAGCGCACCACCGACCAGTTCCACTGGTATCCCGAGGACGGGCGGCCGTGGCCGAGCGGCTCGGGAACCGGGACCGGGAGCCGGGAGGCGAGGCGGGGGAGCCAGTGCTGCTCGCGCGTGACGCCGTCGGCGGCCCAACCGGCCCGCGGGAGACGGACGGCGAGCTCCGGACCGAGGCGGAACATCGCGTTGTCCGTCCCGGTGGAGGCGACCCGTTGCAGCGGAAGCCCCTTCCACTGCGGGAACTGAGCGGAGATCAACCGTCGGACCAGGCCGGTGTCGATGTCGGGTTCGTCGTCGTGCATGCGGTCGGGCGGTCGGGCGGCTGCGCACATGCCCGGCACTGTACGCCTGGACCGGCGGGTGATCGCCTCCTTTTCGAACACCAGGGTGGGATCGTGAGGACTTCACGGGGGTGTTGGGTTTCCAGGGGGGCGCTCGGGGGCGCGGCCGTGCTGGTCGGAGCCGCTTCCGCCGGAGGAGGGGCACACGATGGCCGACCCGCTCCGGCAGGTCTCGGTCGGCCGGGTGCGCGGTCCCGCCGGAGGGACGGCCGCGCACCGCCTCCTCACCTTCCTCCACGCCGCCCGCCCGTCCCGTCGCGCCCGCGCCACGCCCGGGGTGGTGGGGGCGGGCGGGGGTGTCGTCGGCAGCTGCCAGAATGCGAGGGTACGGACAGCAACTCTGAAGAAGGTGACCGGCTTCGTGACCACGCCAGTCGAACAGGCGGCCCGACAGGCCCAACAGGCGATCGAGCGGAAGATCGCCGAGGAGCTGGGCGTCCGCGAGGGACAGGTGAAGTCGGCGGTCGACCTGCTGGACGGCGGTGCGACGGTTCCGTTCGTGGCCCGCTACCGCAAGGAGGCCACCGGCTCGCTGGACGACACGCAGCTGCGCACGCTGGAGGAGCGGCTGCGGTACCTGCGGGAGTTGGAGGAGCGGCGGACGGCCGTCCTGGAGTCGATCGAGGCACAGGGCAAGCTGGACGACGCGCTGCGTGCGCAGATCCTCGGCGCCGACTCGAAGGCGCGGCTGGAGGACATCTACCTGCCGTTCAAGCCGAAGCGGCGCACCAAGGCGCAGATCGCCCGCGAGGCGGGGCTGGAGCCGCTGGCGGACACCCTGCTCGCGAACCCCTCGCAGGACCCGGCGGCGCTCGCCGGGACGTTCCTCAACGAGTCCGTCGCCGACGCGCCCGCCGCGCTGGAGGGCGCCCGGTCGATCCTGGTCGAGCGGTTCGGCGAGGACGCCGACCTGGTCGGCTCGCTCCGTGAGCGGATGTGGACGCGCGGCCGGCTGGTCGCCACCGTCCGCGACGGCAAGGAGCAGGACGGCGCCAAGTTCGCCGACTACTTCGACTTCGCCGAGCCGTACACCAAGCTCCCCTCGCACCGCATCCTCGCGATGCTGCGCGGCGAGAAGGAGGAGGTGCTGGACCTCGACCTCTCCCCGTTCGACGGCGACGAGGCGGGCGACCTGCCCGGCGCGAGCGACTACGAGCAGCGCATCGCCGCCCGGTTCGGGGTCGCGGACCACGGACGCCCGGCCGACAAGTGGCTCGGCGACACCGTCCGCTGGGCCTGGCGCACCCGCATCCTGGTCCGGCTCGGCATTGACCTGCGCGGCCGGCTGCGCCAGGAGGCCGAGGACGAGGCGGTGCGCGTCTTCGCCGCCAACCTGCGCGACCTGCTGCTCGCCGCCCCGGCGGGCACCCGCGCCACCATGGGCCTGGACCCGGGCTTCCGGACCGGCGTGAAGGTCGCCGTCGTGGACGCCACCGGCAAGGTGGTCGCCCACGACACGATCTACCCGCACCAGCCGGCCAACAAGTGGGACGCCGCACTGGCGACCCTGGCGGCGCTGGCGAAGAAGCACTCCGTCGACCTGGTCGCGATCGGCAACGGCACCGCCTCGCGGGAGACGGACAAGCTGGCCGAGGACCTCCTCACCCGCCACCCGGAGCTGAAGCTCACCAGGGCGATGGTCAGCGAGGCCGGCGCCTCGGTCTACTCGGCCTCGGCGTTCGCCTCGCAGGAGCTGCCCGACCTGGACGTGTCGATCCGCGGCGCGGTCTCGATCGCCCGCCGGCTCCAGGACCCGCTGGCCGAGCTCGTCAAGATCGACCCCAAGTCGATCGGCGTCGGCCAGTACCAGCACGACCTCAGCGAGGTGAAGCTCTCCCGCTCGCTGGACGCGGTGGTCGAGGACTGCGTGAACGCGGTCGGGGTGGACGTGAACACCGCCTCCGCACCGCTGCTCACCCGGGTCTCGGGCGTCACCGGGACGCTCGCCGACAACATCGTGGCGCACCGCGACGCCAACGGGCCGTTCCGCACGCGCAAGGCGCTGAAGGACGTCGCCCGCCTCGGGCCGAAGGCCTTCGAGCAGTGCGCGGGCTTCCTGCGGATCCCGGACGGCGACGACCCGCTGGACGCCTCCGGCGTCCACCCGGAGGCGTACCCGGTGGTGCGGCGGATCCTCGCCGCCTCGGGAGGGGAGCTGCGCGAGCTGATCGGGAACGGCACCCGGCTGCGGGCGCTGCGGCCGGGCGACTTCGCGGACGACACCTTCGGCATCCCGACCGTCACCGACATCCTCGGCGAGCTGGACAAGCCGGGCCGGGACCCGCGACCGGCCTTCCGCACCGCGACCTTCAAGGAGGGCGTCGACAAGATCGGCGACCTGGAGGTCGGCATGGTGCTGGAGGGCGTGGTGACCAACGTGGCCGCGTTCGGCGCCTTCGTGGACGTGGGCGTCCACCAGGACGGGCTGGTGCACGTGTCGGCGCTGTCGAGGAACTTCGTCAAGGACCCGCGCGAGGTGGTCAAGCCGGGCGACATCGTGACCGTCCGGGTCACCTCGGTGGACGTGCCGCGCAAGCGGATCGGGCTCACACTGCGGCTGGACGACGAGGTCGGGCGCGGGGCCGGGGACCGCGGCGGAGACCGCGGCGGGGACCGCGGCGGTGAGCGGCGCGGTCCCGGTGAGCAGGGCGGACGCCAGCGGCAGGGCGGCGGTGCCGGTGGTGGCCGCCCGCCGCGCCAGGACCGGCGCGGGTCGGGCGGCGGCTCCGCCGCTCCGGCGCCGGCGGGGAACAGCGCCATGGCGGACGCGCTGCGGCGGGCCGGGCTGACCGGCGGTGACCAGCAGGGTCGCGGTTCGGGTGACCGGCGGTCCGGGCGGCGCTGACGCGGTGCGCCGAGC
>NZ_JBEXNT010000075.1:0-46678 GCF_040611255.1 Kitasatospora sp. NPDC002965
CCGCGCGGTGTCCCGGCCCCCGGGCGGGCAGCGGACCCGGCAGCGGCCTCGCGCGCCCGCGCCGGAGCGGTGGGCCGGCCCGCCGGACCCCCCGGCGGACCGCCGCGACGTGCCCCCGGCCAGGGCGGGCAGGCGGCCACCGCACCGCTCCCCCGGCCCGACGCGACCCAGGCGACCCGGCCGATGCGTGAACGCCAGCAGACCCCTCCGCCCGGCCGCCCCGGTGCACCCGGCGGCGCGCGGGAGCGGGACCAGCGGCCGGCCCGGCCGCGCGGGCGGGCCCAGGACCGGCAGCACACACCCGTACCGGGCGGCCGTCCGGGTGCGGCCCGGCAGCGGCTGCTCCGGCAGCGCCTCGTGGTCTTCGTCACCGTGACGGTCGGGGTCGCACTCGCCATCGCCGCGGCGCAGGGGTGCGAGAACCGGGAGAACCAGGGGATGCGGCCCTCGGCCTCGGCCCCGGCGGCTCCGGGTGCGGGCGAGCAGCAGGGTGGCGCGGCCCCGCCGTCGACCCCCGCCCAGGGCCCGGCGGGCTCGGCCGGCACCGGCCTCTCCGCCGACGGCATCGCCCAGTCCGCCTCTCCGCTCACCGCGGCGGCGCGCGCGAGCGCGGTGGCCGGCGAGGGCGCGCTGGGCCCGGCACAGGGCGCCGGGCCCGCCGTGGACTGGCCGAACCGCGCCTACCCCGATCCGGCGAGCGGAGCGGCCGTCACCCTGCGCGACGGCCGCTCCGCGGGGACCGGACCCCAGGTCGTCCTGAGCGCCGTACTCCCGGCGCGGTACAAGGGGGCTCCGGCGGCCCTGGTGGTGCTGCGCCGCTCCGAGGGCTCGGTGCCGGTCGACCTCGTCCAGCTGTTCTCCTTCAACGGGGACGCGCCGGTCGCGCTGGCCTCGCGTTCCTCGGCCGCGGATCCGCAGGCCACGGCGACCTGGCGGCTGGAGAACGGTGCACTGGTCCGCGAGGAGCGGGTCGCCCAGACGGGGTCGGCCACCTCGACCCGGTACACGGTGCGCGCGGACGGCACCCTGGAGGAGTCCTGGCCGGGCTCCGGCTCCACCACGCCGGCCGTCACCGCTCCGCCCGCCGCGGCTCCCGCCCCGCCCACCGCCCCGACGGGCTGAGGGCCACCGGGCCGAGGGCTCGCCCGGATCGGGCCCGGCGCACCGGACGTCGGACCGGCCGACGTCCCGTGCGCGCCGGATCCGTCAGGCCGCGGTGACGGCGTAGAAGGCGACGGCCGCCGCCGCGCCGACGTTGAGCGAGTCGATGCCGTGCGCCATCGGGATGCGGACCGCGTGGTCGGCGGCCCCGACGGCGGCCCGGGTGAGGCCGTCGCCCTCCGCGCCGAGCATCAGGGCGGCCTTGGGCAGGCGGTGGGGCGCCAGGCCGGCGAGGTCGACGGCGGTCTCGGCGGGGGTGAGGGCCAGCAGGCTGAACCCGGCGGCGCGGACCGCGTCCAGCGCGGCCGGCCACGGGTCCAGGCGGGCGTACGGCACGGCGAAGACGGCGCCCATCGAGACCTTGACCGCACGCCGGTAGAGCGGGTCGGCGCAGTCGGGCGAGAGCAGGACGGCGTCCATGCCGAGCGCCGCGGCGCTGCGGAAGATCGCGCCGAGGTTGGTGTGGTCGACCAGGCCTTCGAGGACGGCCACCCGGCGGGCTCCGGCCAGCACCTCGGCGGCGTCCGGCAGCGGTCGGCGTTCCATCGAGGCGAGGGCCCCGCGGTGGACGTGGTACCCGGTGACGGCCTCGGCCAGCGCGGGCTCGACGACGTGGACGGGGGCGTCGGCGTCCGCGATGACGTCGGCCATCACGTCCAGCCACTTGGCGGTCAGCAGCATCGACCGCATCCGGTAGCCGGCCGCCAGCGCGCGGCGGATGACCTTCTCGCCCTCGGCGATGAAGAGGCCCTCGGCGGGTTCGCGGCGGCGGCGGAGTTCGACGTCGGTCAGGCCGGTGTAGTCGGCGAGGCGCGGGTCGGCGGGGTCGGTGATGGTGCTGGGTTCGGACACCCTGCGATCTTGCCAAGCCGGGCCGGGGAAGGCCAAACGGCCCAAGGGTCGGGGGTGGTGCCCTTGGCCCCCTGCCGGGCGGAGTGCAAATATGACGTATGGCCCGTTTTCCGGGCCGATCCTGGGCTCCGTCGGCCGCTGGTGCATCCGGTTCCACCACCTCGCCCCGATCCACCGGTACCGCCGGCTCCGCCGGTGGGCGCCCACACGGTCGGCACCAGCAACCCCGAGCGGCCCGACAGGGGCCGGCGAAGAGCCGGTCGGTGGCGGGACAGGTGTTCGCGCTGCAGGTCGTGGTGGTCCTGCTGCTGGTGGCCGCGGCCGTCGTCGCACTGGTCGTCCAGTCCCGCAACGACGCCCGGCAGGAGGCGACCAACCGGTCGGTGGCGGTCGCCCAGACCTTCGCCAACTCGCCCGGCATGGTCGAGGCACTGCGCTCCCCCGACCCGACCGCGATCCTCCAGCCCAAGGCGCAGTCGGTGGCGGTCAACGCGGGTGTGGACTTCGTCGTCGTGCTCAACACCGACGGCATCCGCTTCACCCACCCCAACCCGGACCGGATCGGTCAGAAGTTCGTGGGGACCTACCAGCCCGCCCTCCAGGGACAGGTCGTGGTCGAGCAGGTCGTCGGCACCATCGGACCCCTGGTGCAGGCGATCGTGCCGGTGCACGCGCCGGACGGCCAGGTGGTCGGGATGGTGTCCGCCGGCATCACGATCGCCAATGTGAGCAGCGCGAGCGAACGGCAGCTGCCGGTGGTGCTGGGCGCGGCCGCCATCGCGCTCGGGCTGGCCACCTGCGGCACGGCGCTGGTCAGCCGCCGGCTGCGGCGGCAGACGCACGGGCTCGGGCCGGCCGAGATGACGCGGATGTACGAGCACCACGCGGCGGTGCTGCACGCGGTGCGCGAGGGCGTGCTGATCATCGGCGGCGACGGGCTGCTGCTGCTCTGCAACGACGAGGCACGCCGGTTGCTGGACCTGCCGGCGGACGCCGAGGGCCGGCCGGTCGCCGAACTGGGGCTCGACCGGGCGCCCGCGGAGCTGCTGACCGCCGGGCGGGCGGTCACCGACGAGGTCGTGCTCGCCGGTGAGCGGCTGCTCGCGGTGAACGTCCGACCGACCGACCAGGACGGCGGGCCTCCCGGCTCGGTCGCCACGCTGCGCGACTCGACCGAGCTGATGGCCCTGACCGGGCGGGCCGAGGTCGCGCAACGACGGCTGCGGCTGCTGTACGACGCCGGGGTGGCGGTCGGCAGCACCCTGGACGTCGAACGGACCGCGGAGGAACTGGCGCAGGTCACGGTGGGGCGGTTCGCGGACTACGTCACCATCGACCTCGCCGAACAGGTGCTGGCGGGCGAGGAACCGCCGCCCGGTCCGGACCTGGGGCGGATGCGCCGGGCGGCGTTCGCCGGGGTGCGGGACGACTCGCCGTTCTACCCGGTGGGAACGGTGCTGGAGGTGGTGCCGTCGACGCCGCTGGCGGGCGCCCTGCACAGCGGACTGCCGGCGGTCGAGCCGCGGCTGGCGGAGGCGTCGGCCTGGCGGGACCAGGACCCGGAGCGGGCGGCGCAGGTGCTCGCGTACGGGGTGCACTCGCTGGTGCGGGTCCCGGTGAAGGCCCGCGGCGTGCTGCTGGGAGTGGCCCGGTTCTGGCGCTCGGAGCGGACGGACGCCTTCGAGGAGGACGACCTGGCCCTCGCCGAGGAGCTGGTCGCGCACGCGGCCGTCTGCATCGACAACGCGCGCCGCTACACCCGGGAGCACGCGATGGCGGTGACCCTGCAGCACAGCCTGCTGCCGCGGAGCCTGCCGGACCAGAACGCGCTGGACGTGGCGCACCGGTACCTGCCGGCGCAGGCCGGGGTGGGCGGGGACTGGTTCGACGTGATCCCGCTGCCCGGCGCGCGGGTGGCGCTGGTGGTCGGCGACGTGGTGGGGCACGGGCTGCACGCGGCGGCGACCATGGGCCGGCTGCGGACGGCGATCCACAACTTCTCGACCCTCGACCTGCCGCCGGACGAACTGCTCGGGCACCTGGACGAACTGGTCAACCGGATCGACCAGGAGGAGTCGGCGACCGGCGGCCCGGCGGCGGTGACGGGTGCCACCTGCCTGTACCTGATCTACGACCCGGTGTCCCGGCGGTGCACGCTGGCCAGTGCCGGGCACCCGCCGCCGGCGCTCGTCGGGCCGGACGGGCACGTGGTCTACCCGGAGCTGCCGACCGGGCCGCCGCTGGGGCTGGCGGTGCTGCCCTTCGAGACGGTCGAGCTGGAGGTCGCCGAGGGCAGCCGGCTGGTGCTGTACACCGACGGGCTGGTGGAGGACCGCGAGCGGGACATCGACGAGGGGCTGGAGCTGCTGCGGGCCGCACTCGCCGGGCCGCCGAGGACGCCGGAGCAGACCTGTGCGGACGTGCTCGGGGCGCTGCTGCCGGCCCGGCCGCAGGACGACATCGCGCTGCTCGTGGCGCGGACCCACGTGCTGTCGCCGGACCGGGTCGCGGAGTGGGAGGTGCCGTCCGACCCGGCGGCGGTGGGCGGGGTGCGGGCTGCGGTGGCCGAACGGCTGGAGGAGTGGGGGCTGGAGGAGGCGGCGTTCGTCACCGAGCTGATCCTGAGCGAGCTGGTCACCAACGCGATCCGCTACGGGACGGGGCCGATCCGGGTCCGGCTGCTCCGTGACCGGTCGCTGATCTGCGAGGTGTCGGACACCAGCAGCACCTCGCCGCACCTGAAGTACGCGGCCACCACGGACGAGGGCGGGCGCGGGCTCTTCCTGGTCGCCCAGTTCGCCGACCGGTGGGGCACCCGGTACACGGCCACCGGGAAGGTGATCTGGACGGAGCAGCCGCTGGAGTAGCGGCCGGCGGGGGCGCCGCCCGGTCCCGGGCCCGCGGGCCCGGGGCCGGGTCCCGGAGGTCAGGACCGGGCGGGGGCGGTGCCGGACGCGGCGGCCAGGACGTCCACGACGTCGCCGACGACGATGACCGCGGGGGGCTTGATCTGCTCGGCCTCGACGGTGGCGGCGACGGTGGCCAGGGTCGCGTCCACCCGGCGCTGGGCGGCGGTCGTGCCCTCCTGGACGACGGCCACCGGGGTGTCCGCGGGGCGCCCGCCCTCGATCAGCCGGGCCGCGATCGCGCCGATCTTGTCGACCGCCATCAGCAGCACCAGCGTCCCGGTCATCCCGGCGAGCGCGTCCCAGTTGGTCAGCGAGCGCTCGTCGTCCGGGCCGACGTGACCGGAGACCACGGTGAACTCGTGCGTCATCCCCCGGTGGGTGACCGGCACGCCGACCGCCGCCGGCACGCTGATCGAGCTGGAGATGCCGGGCACCACCGTCACCGGCAGTCCGGCCTCCGCGCAGGCGAGCAGCTCCTCGCCGCCGCGCCCGAACACGTACGGGTCGCCGCCCTTCAGGCGGACGACGAACTTCCCGGCCTTGGCGTGCTCGACGAGCGTCCGGTTGATCGCCTCCTGGGCCATGAACCGGCCGTACGGGATCTTCGAGGCGTCGATCACCTCGACGTGCTCCGGCAGCTCGGCGAGCAGCTCGCGCGGCGCCAGCCGGTCGGCCACCACGACGTCCGCGTCGGCGAGCAGCCGGCGGCCCCGGACGGTGATCAGGTCCGGGTCGCCCGGACCGCCGCCGACCAGCGCCACCCCCGCACCGTGCGCACGGTACTGGCGGGCGGCGAGGGAGCCGTCCCGCAGCCCCTCCACGATCGAGTCGCGCAGGGCCGCGGAGTGGCGCGGATCCCCGGTGAGGACCGCGACCGTGGCACCCGCGTCACGTCCGCTGGCCGGCGTCCACGCCGTCGCCGCGGCCGCGTCGTCGCTGCGGGCGCAGAAGACCCGCTCGCGCTCGGCCTCCGCGCTGACCGCGGTGTTCACCGCCGGGTCGTCGGTGGCGACCAGCGCGTACCAGGTGTCGGCCAGGTCGCCGTCCCGGTAGCGCCGCTCGTGCCAGGTCAGCTCGCCCGCGTCGGCCATCGCCTGGACCGCCGGGGTGGTGACCGGGGATATCAGCTGCACGTCCGCGCCGGTGGCGAGCAGGGCGGGCAGCCGGCGCTGGGCGACGTGACCGCCGCCGACGACCACGACGCGGCGGCCGGCGAGCAGCAGGCCGACCGGGTACGGGGTGCGGCCCTCGGTGCTGGGGTGAGGGGTGGGCGCGGTCATCGGCGGTGCTCCTGGATCGGGTGAGGGTGGTGGGGGTACGCCGCCGCACCGCTCCGCGTCACGGCGCGCCCTCGGGCCGGTACGCGGAGCGGTGCGGGAGGGCGTCAGGCCTTCTCGGTGACCCCGGCGGAGTCGAACGTGGCTACATCGTGCATCGCCCGGGCCGCACTCTGCACCAGCGGCAGGGCCAGCAGGGCACCGGTGCCCTCACCGAGCCGCAGGTCGAGGTCGATCAGCGGACGCAGGCCCAGCTTGGTCAGCGCGGCCTGGTGGCCGGGCTCGGCCGAGCGGTGGCCGGCGATGCAGGCAGCCAGCACCTCGGGGGCGATCGCCTTGGCGGCGAGCGCGGCCGAACCGGCGATCACACCGTCCAGGATCACCGGGGTGCGCAGCGAGGCGGCGCCGAGCAGGAAGCCGGCGATCGCCGCGTGCTCCAGACCGCCGACGGCGGCGAGGACGCCGATCGGGTCGGCCGGGTCCGGCTGGTGCAGGGCCAGCGCGGTGCGGATGACCTCGATCTTGCGGGCGTGCGTCGCGTCGTCGATGCCGGTGCCGCGCCCGGTGACCTCGGCCGGGTCCAGGCCGGTGAAGACCGAGATCAGGGCGGCGGAGGCGGTCGTGTTGGCGATCCCCATGTCACCGGTGACCAGGGCCTTGTTGCCGGCCGCGACGAGGTCGCGGGCGGTCTCGATGCCGACCTCGATGGCCTTGAGGGCCTCCTCGCGGGTCATCGCGGGGCCCTTGGTCATGTCGTCGGTGCCGGGCTTGACCTTGCGCGGCAGCAGACCGGTGGTGCGGCCCTGCTGGATCGCGTCCGGCAGCTCGGCGGCCACGCCGACGTCGACCACGCAGACCTCGGTGCCGATCTGGCGGGCGAAGGCGTTGACCACCGCTCCCCCGGCCAGGAAGTTGCCGACCATCTGGGCGGTCACCTCCTGCGGCCAGGGGCTGACCCCCTGGGCGTGCACGCCGTGGTCGCCGGCGAAGACCGCGACGCAGGCGGGCTCCGGGATCGGCGGCGGGCACTTGCGGGAGAGTCCGGAGAGCTGGGCGGAGATGATCTCCAGCATGCCGAGCGAGCCGGCCGGCTTGGTCATCCGCTTCTGCCGGTCCCAGGCCTCGCCGAGCGCCTTGGCGTCCAGCGGGCGGATGCCGCGCAGGGTCTCGGAGAGCAGGCTGTGCGGCTCCTCGCCGGGCAGGGCGCGGTTGCCGTACTGCTCCTCGTGGACCACCCAGGAGAGCGGGCGCTTCTTGGCCCAGCCCTGCTGCTGGAGCTCGGGCTCGTCCGGGAAGGCGTCGACGAAGCCGACGCACAGGTAGGCGACGACCTCAAGGTGCTCCGGCAGGCCGAGCTCGCGGACCAGCTCCTCCTCGTCGAAGAAGCTCACCCAGCCGACGCCGAGGCCCTCGGCGCGGGCGGCCAGCCAGAGGTTCTCGACGGCGAGGGCCGCCGAGTAGGGGGCCATCTGCGGCTGGGTGTGCCGCCCCAGGGTGTGCCGGCCGCCGCGGGTGCGGTCGGCGGTGACCACGATGTTCACGGGCGTCTCAAGGATCGCCTCGATCTTGATTTCCTTGAACTGCTTGGCGCGGCCCTTGGGGAGCGAGTCGGCGTACGCCTCGCGCTGCCGCTCGGCCAGCCCGTGCATCTTGCGGCGGGTCTTGGCGGAGCGGATGACCACGAAGTCCCAGGGCTGCGAGTAGCCGACGCTGGGCGCGGTGTGGGCGGCCTCCAGGACCCGGATCAGCACCTCGTGCGGGATCGGGTCCGGGCGGAAGCCGTTGCGGATGTCGCGGCGCTCGCGGATCACCTGGTGGACGGCCTCGCGACCGGCCTCGTCGTAGCCGGGGGCCGCCGGGCCGCGCGGCTCGGCGGGTTCGGCCGGCTCGGCGGGTTCGGCGGGTTCGGCGGCCTCCGTGAGGACCTCGGCGGGCACCGTGGCCTCCGCGGCTTCGGCGGCCTCCGTGGTCTCGGCGGGCTCCGTGGCCTCCGTGGTCTCGGCGGCCTCGGCCGGGGCGGTGGCGTCGGTGCCGGGCTCGGCGGGCTCGACGGTCCCGGGCTCGACCGGGGCGGGGGCCTCGGCGGGCGACGGCTCCTCGGCGGGGGCCGGCTCGGCCGCGGCCGGAACCTCGGTGACCGGGGCCTCGGTGACCGGGGCCTCGGCAACCGGAACCCCGGCGGCCCGGAGGTCGGCGACGGGGGCCTCGGTGGCAGGGGTCTCGACGACGGGGGTCTCGGGTGCGGCCTGGGCCGCCTCGGCGGTCTCCCCGGCCTCCGGGGCCTGCACGACGGGCTGTCCGGCGGCGTCCACCGGCTCGGCGGGAACGGCCGGCTGCACCGCGTCGGCGGCACCGCCGTCCGCGGCCTCGACGGGCGCGGCCTCGACGGGCGCGGCCTCGACGGGCGCGACCGCGTCGGCCGGAGCGGCGTCCGCCGGGGCAGGCTCGGCGGCCGGGCCGGCGACGGACCGGCCGGAGGGCATCTCGCCGGTGCCCACGGCGGTCGCGGCGGCGGCCTCCGCGTTCTCGGCGGGGCCGTCCACCGTCTCGGACACAGCGACGGCCGTCGGCTCGGCCGGGGCCGGCTCGGCGGCCGGGACGGCCTCGGGCGCCGGGGCGGTGGCCTCCGCCGCAGGCTGCCCGGCGAGCGCTATGGGCGCGGACTGCTGCGCCGCGTCCTCGGCGACGGCCGGGGCCGGCTGGTCCACCGCCTCCACCTGGGGCAGACCGTGCGGCGTCGGGGCGGCGAGGAAGGCGGAGATCCGGCGGGGCTGTCCGGCCGGGGCGACGGGCTGCGCGACGGCGACCGGGGCCTCGACGGCGACCGGCTGCTCGGCGGACGGCTGCTCGGAGCTCGGCGCGTCGGTGCCCGGAGCCTCTCCCGCGGGCACGGCGGGGACTGCCACGGGGGCGGCCTCGGCCTGCAGCGCCTCGGCCTGCGCGGGCTCGACGGTCCCGGTCGCCTCGACAGGCTGGGCAACGGACTGGGCAACGGGCTCGGCGACGGGCTCGGTGGCCGCGACGGCCTCAGGGGCCACCGGGACCTCGACGGCGGGGGCGTGCTGGACGTCGCCGTCCACGGGCTGCGGCACGGGCACGGCGTCCGGCACCGGCTGGACGTCCTGGGCCTGCGGCACCGGCTGCACGTGCGGCACCGGCTGGGCCGGCGCGACCGGGACGGCCTGCGGCTCCGGCTGGACGGCGGCCGGGATCACCGGGATGCCGTGCGCGGGCGTGCCGCCCTGCGAGGGTCCGCGGTCGGCGAGCGAGCGGACCGGGACCTGGCCGGTCATCAGGGACGGGTCCGGGATCGGCGGTCCGGCGTGCAGCGGACGGCGCGGCGCCTGGGCGGCGGCGGCCTGCTCCGGGCTCTGCTGGACGGGAACGGCCTGACCGGCCTGCGCCGGGAACGGCGCCTGCGGGACGCCGTGGGCCTGCGGGACGGCCGGGTCGACGCCGAGCGGCGGCGGGTCCAGCGGCGGCCAGGACGGCTCGACCGGGGTGCCCGGCGCGACCTGCTGGTCGGCGGCGGTCGCGGCCGGCTCGCCCCACGAGCCCTGCGGGCCGGGCATAAGCAGGACGTCGTCCTCGTCGTCGAGCCCGTCCGGCTGGTCGGGCTGGTCGAGGAAGTGGAAGGCGGGGCGCGGGGCGCCCGGGTCCGCGGCCCAGCCCTCGCCGACGGCGCCCGGGACACCGGTGCCGACGGGAACGCCCGGGGCCTGGACGAAGCCGGGCGCGCCGAGCGGCAGTGCCTGGCCGGGGACACCCTGCGGCGGAAGGACACCCGCGCCGGGGGGCACCGCGCCCGGGAAGCCCGCACCCGGAACCGTGGGGTTCGGGATCAGCTGTCCGGGGACCGCACCGTCCGTCGCGACGCCCTGCACGGGTGCGACAGCCGCGACGCCCTCCGGGCCGCCGAGCGGGTCGGGCCCGGCGAGCAGGTGCTCCGGCAGTCCCTCGTTCGGGACGTGGCCGCCATCGGTCATGTCAAAGCTCCTTCCAGGCCGCTGCCGCGCCCTCGGCGACGCGATCACCGACCGCAGCGCCCATCCGCACGGGCCGGGCCTGCACCGGCCCGCCCCTCAACCACACATGGCCGCCGCGCCGAGGCGCTGCGGCCGAAGTCCTTCCGGCGCGCTGCGGCACCCCGGCCCGCGCACCACCCGCGAGGGGTGGCGCGTCATCTGAAACAACGACAAGCCGGGGCAACCGGCACGACCGCACCGGACCCTACGGCATTCTCCAGGTCCGGCAGGCGGCCCGTCGAATTGCCCACACTCCGAGCCGTACCGGCCTGCACCACGTCAAAAAGGCGACAAACCGACCGGATCGGGCGGGCTGTCGGACGTCGCAGCCGTCCCGGACGCCACACTACCGGCCCGGCGGCGCCGCCTCTCGAATCGGTGTCCGGATGCGACCTGGATCACCGTCGGACCGGCCGCGCCTGCCACCGCGCCTTCCGTCGGACCACCGCGGTGGCGATCCACCACCGGGATCACCACCCTGCGGCGACCGCGCCTTCACACGATCTGCTCACCCCAGAGCAGGAAGGTGCCCGGATCGCCCACACCGAGGCGGAGTCCGGAGCCGGTGTCCGCCGCGGCGGCGGGTGCGGAAGCCGACGCGGCGACAGGGGCCGCGGCGGGCGCGAGCAGCGGCGCGGACTGGAGGAGTGCGCCGTCCGCGCGATAGCCCGCTCCGGCGATCGCCCGGCGGACCTCCTCCGCCTCGCCGAGGGTGCGGGCCACCGCCACGACCCGCTCGGGGCGGCGGGACAGGACGGCGCGCACCACGTCGGCACCGCCCGACTCGACCACCGCCGCATCGGGCTCCGGGAGTCCGCCCAGCACCTCGGGGCCGCGGCCCTGCACGATCTCCACTTCGACCCCGTAGCGGCGGGCGTTGACGGCCAGCCGGGCGCAGGCCGCGCGGTCGGACTCGACGGCGACGACGGCGGCACCGAACCGGGCCGCCTCCACGGCGAGCTCGCCGCTGCCGGCCCCCACCGACCAGACCAGGTCGCCCGGGCGGGCCCCCAGGCGGGCCAGCACCAGGGCGCGCACGTGCGAGGGGAGCGTTTCGGACGCGCCGGGCTCGCCCCCCGCGCGCCCGGCGCCCGTGTAGGCGTCGGACGGGAGCGCCCAGCCCCGCTCCACGCCGGGATACCCGACCGGACGGCCGGCGATCCAGCCGGCCGCCTCGGAGGCCGTGCCGGCCTGCGGTCCCCCACCGGGGCCGCCGCCGCTGCTGCCGCCGATCACCAGCACCACGCTCGGGTCGCGCCAGACGTGGTCGGCGACCCGGTCGGAGGTGAGCACGGTGACGTCCTCGTCGGGCGTGCCGAGCGCCTCGCAGACCACGAAGGTGCGGTGCACGCCACGGAGCATGAGGGCGAGTTCGGCGGGCCCGGCGCCGGGAGCCGTGAGCACGGCGACCTTCGGGTTGGCCCGGCAGACGTTGGCGGCACGGCGCAGCCGGCCGCCGTGGGCGCTGACCACCTGGGCGTCCTCCCAGGGCATGCCGGCCCGGGCGAAGGCGGCCGCGACGGAGGAGACGGCGGGCAGGACCTCCAGTTCGAGGCCGTACTCGGGGCGGCGCAGGGTGCGCACCACACCGAAGAAGCCCGGGTCCCCCTCGGCGATGACGACGGCCGCGCCGCGGTGCTCCGCGATCCGGCGGGCGGCCGGCCGGATGCTGCCGAGGATGACGCGTTCGGCGGCGGGCGGCACCGGGAGGGTCCTGAGCTGGTACGGGGCGCCGGCCACCAGGGTCGCTGCGGCGAGGGCCGCTGCGGCGGCCTCGGTCAGCGGGGTGCCGTCCCACCCGATGACCGTGATCCGGTCAGCCATCTGCGGCTGTTCCCCCTCGCCATCCGTGCGCCGACATGCTGCGCCCGCGTACGGCGCCGGTGGAGAGGCTACCGGGTGCGATCCCCCCGTCGGCGACATCTCGCACACATGTCCGTCACGTACGGGCGGCGGGGCGGCCGGGCACCGGGCGGCCCCGGGGGGTCAGTCGCGCAGGACGTAGTGGCGGTCGCCGGGCCAGGCCCCGGCCTGGACGGTGTCGGGGGTCTCCATGTCCTCCGGCAGCAGGCTCCACAGGATGAGGTCGCTGCGGCTCTCCTCCACCACCTCGCCGGCCTCACCCCGCACTATCCACGCGCTGCGCAGGACGCCTTCGCTGATGCCGCCGATCTTCTGCGCGACCTGCTGGGCGGCGGTGTTGCCGGCGGCGGTGCGCATCTCCAGGCGGAGGAAGCCGCGGTCCTCGAAGAGCCACTGGGCGACGCCGAGGACGGCCTCCGGCGCGTAGCCCTCTCCGCGCGCCCAGGCGGCGGTGACGAAGGCGATCTCGGTGGAGCGCAGCCGCCAGTCGGTGGCGCGCAGTTCGACCAGGCCGACCAGCCGCTGGGTGAGGTGCTCGGTGACGGCGAAGACGATGCCCCGGCCGGCGGCCCGGTGGGCGGGGGCGAGACTGCGGGCCAGTTCGGCGGCGTAGGACTCGGTGAAGGGGTGCGGGAGGTCGGTCCAGGCCAGGACGAGTTCGTCGGCCATCATCGTGGCGAGGCCGGCGGCGTCGTCCTCCGCAAGCGGGCGCAGCAGCAGCCGTTCGGTGCTGATGGCGGTCTCGGGGAAGCTCGCTGCCATGCCGTCTCTCCTCGCCGGGTCGTGGACACACCGTACGCCTCGCCGGTGCCCGGGTCTCACGCGGTGCACGGACCGCACGACGGTACGTCAGTTCCGGGTCTGTCGGACCGTCACTGGTGCATACTGCCCGACCGGGCCCCCGCCGAGGTGCGGCGGGGGCCCGGTGCGGGTCCGGCGGGACGGGTCGGAGCGCGGTTCGGCGCGCCGGTGTCAGAACGCCGGGATGACGGAACCCTTGAAGGTGTCGTCGATGTACTTCTTGACCTCGGCCGAGTGGAGCAGCTCGGCGAGCTTCTTGACCCGCGGGTCGCTCTCCTTGCCCTGCTTGACGGCCAGGATGTTGGCGTAGGGGTTGCCCTCGGCCTTCTCCAGGAGCAGCGAGTCGGTGGCCGGCTTGAGGCCGGCGTCCAGCGCGTAGTTGCCGTTGATCACGGCGGCGTCGAGGTCGTCGATGGAGCGGGGCAGCTGGGCGGCCTCCAGCTCCTTCCACTTGAGGTTCTTCGGGTTGGCGGTGACGTCGGCGGGGGTGGCGGCGGTGCCGACACCGGCCTTGAGGGTGATCAGGTTGTTGTCGGCGAGCAGCTTGAGCGCGCGGCCCTCATTGGTGGCGTCGTTCGGCAGGCCGACGGTGGCGCCGTCCTTGAGGTCGCCGATGGCCTTGACCTTCTTGGAGTACACACCCAGGGGCTCCAGGTGGACCGTCTCGACCGAGACGATCTGGGTGTTGTGCTTCTTGTTGAAGTCCTCCAGGTACGGCACGTGCTGGAAGTAGTTGGCGTCGGCCGAGCCGTCCTGCACCGCGGTGTTGGGGGTCACGTAGTCGGTGACCTCCTTGATGGTGAGCTTGAGGCCGGCCTTCTCCGCCAGGTTGTCCTTGACGTACTTGAGGATCTGACCGTGCGGGGTGGGGCTGGCGACGACGGTGAGCGCGGCGTTCGGGTCGGAGGACGCCGAGTCGCCGTTGCTGCCGCAGGCGGCGAGCGAGAGGGCGATGCCGGCGGTGGCGAGGACGCTGGTGAACTTCAGGGCGTTGCGCACGAAAAGTGCCTTTCTGCGTGATACGGGGAGCCGGGTCCGGGTTCGGACATCGGAAGGTCAGCGGGCGACGACGTCCTCGTCGGGGGTGGCCGGGGCCGCGGGGGTGCGGCCGCGCGGGCCGAGCAGGCGGGTCCGGCCGCCGGTGCGTCCGCGGTTGGCGAGGGCACGGACGGCCCGGTCGCCGATCAGCTGGACGACGGTCACGATGATCACCAGTTCCGCGACGATGATCCACATGAAGGCGGTCTCGAAGCGGAAGTAGCCGTAGTTGATGGCGAGGGTGCCGAGGCCGCCGCCGCCGACCACGCCGGCCATGGCGGAGTAGCTGATCAGCGTGATGATCGTGGTGGTGACGGAGGCCACGAGGGCGGGCAGCGCCTCGGGGATCAGCGTCTTGCGGACGATGGTCCAGGTGGAACCGCCCATGGCCTGGACGGCCTCGACCAGGCCGCGGTCGACCTCGCGGACGGAGGTCTCGACCAGCCGCGCGAAGAAGGGGATCGCGCCGATGGTGAGCGGCACGGTGGCGGCCTCCCACCCGATGGAGGTGCCGACCAACCAGCGGGTGAAGGAGATCAGCGCGATCATCAGGATGATGAACGGCACCGAGCGGGCGATGTTCACCGCGGCGCCGAGCACCTTGTTGACCGGCTGGTTCTGCAGCAGGCCGCCCTTGTCGGTGAGGACCAGCAGCACGCCCAGCGGAAGGCCGAGCAGTACGGTGCCGGCGGTGGCGACGCCGACCATCTGGAGGGTTTCCCAGGTGGCGGGCCACATCAGTTCCTGCATCTGGTCCCAGGTCATGCCGCCGCTCCGTTCGCCGTCTCCAGCACGTCCACCTGAAGGCCCTGCTCGCGCAGGAAGCCGATCGGCACCACGTTGTCCGCGCGGGAGCCGGGCAGCTCGACCCGCATCCGGCCGACCATCCGGCCGGCGATGGTCTCGACGGCGGCGCCGAGGATGTTGATGTCGATCTGGTAGGTGCGGGCGAGCTGGGAGACGAACGGCCGGGCGGAGCTGTCGCCCTGGAAGGTGATCTCCAGGACGGTGCTGCCGGGGTGGCCGGTGCCGAACTCGCTGAGCGGGAAGAGCTCGCGGGCGAGCTCCGAGCCGGGCTTGGCGAGCAGGTCGGTGAGCTCGCCGGACTCGACCACCCTGCCGCCGCGCATCAGGGCGGCGGAGTCGCAGACGGACTTGATGACGTCCATCTCGTGGGTGATCAGCAGGACGGTGAGGCCGAGCTGCTGGTTGAGGTCGCGCAGCAGCTTGAGGATCGACCGGGTGGTCTCCGGGTCGAGTGCGGAGGTGGCCTCGTCGGAGAGCAGCACCTTCGGGTCGCCGGCGAGGGCGCGGGCGATGCCGACGCGCTGCTTCTGACCGCCGGAGAGCTGGCCGGGGTAGCTGCGGGCCTTGTCCCCGAGGCCGACCAGGTCGAGCAGCTCGGCGGCCTTGCGGCGGCGCTCGGCCCCGTCCAGGCCCATGATCTCCAGGGGGAGCTCGACGTTCTGCTGGACGGTCCGCGAGGAGAGCAGGTTGAAGTGCTGGAAGACCATGCCGATGCGGCGGCGGGCCTCGCGCAGTTCCCTGCCGGCCCGGTTCTCGCCGCCGGACAGCGCGGTGAGCTCGACGCCGTCCACGGTGACGGTCCCGGAGCTGGGGCGCTCCAGCATGTTGACGCAGCGGATGAGGGTCGACTTGCCGGCACCGCTGGTGCCGACGACGCCGTAGACCTCGCCGGGGCGGACGTGGAGGTCGACGCCGGCGAGGGCGGTCACCTCGCGGCCGCTTGAGCGGTAGACCTTGGTGAGGTCCGTGGTGGTGATCACAGCTGCTTCCGTGGGTCGGGGGCGGGCGGCGTGCAACCGCCGGACCGGGTTGCGGTCGGCGACGAGGACGGCGTTGCGCCAGGGGGGTCCGGACCTGCCACCCCTTGATCGTCGCCGGTCGACGGCCGGGCCGCGCGACGGCGTGGCCCTTACGTGTCAACGGTGACGGCCGCCCGCCCGTGGACGGGCAGGCGGGGTGAAGGGGTGGTGACGGCAGGCTGGGCTCGCTCACTCGGACGGGAGCGGCCGGGTCTCGCTTCGGGGCGCGAGATGTGGTCCCCCGGCCGGCGGCGAGGGGGAGGGAACGGTGGCCCTCAGCGGTGACACATTCGACGGCACATGGCACGCTCACCTGCCGGCAGGGTGCCGGTGGGGGTCCATTTCGTCGTCGCAGTCATGTGAGCCAGTAAATCAGATGGGTCGATGTGGTCCCAACTATTCGGACCAGCTGTCCGCAATGCGGACGCTCATGGCCCTGACCTGCATAAATGCCGACCGGCGCCGCCTTCGGAGGTCCGAATGATGGCGGCGCCGGATCGGGAGGGTGCGGCGGAGGGTCAGGCCGTGGCGGCGAGCTCGACCTCGGCGGGCTTCTCCAGGTGGACCAGGCTCAGCCGGCCGCTGATCTGCTCCACGGTGGTCTGCCGGTACCCCTGGCGGGCGTAGAGACGCAGGTTGCCCAGGCTGCGGTGGCCGGTGAACAGCCGGTAGGAGCTCACCGCGCCGTCCTCCGCGAGGCGGTGTTCCAGTGCCTCCAGCAGCCGGCCGCCGAGGCCGTGCCGCTGCATCCGGGGGTGGACGACCAGGCGCCCTATCCGGCCGACGCCGTCGGGGCCGACCCGGCCGCGTACGGTGCCGACGATCTCGCCGCCGAGGCGGGCGACGAGGAAGTGCTGTTCGGTCAGTTCGGCGCGCAGACTCTCCAACGACTGTGTCAGGGGCTCGATGGCCCAGTCGCCGTAGAGTTCGGCCTCGGTCTGGTAGCCGAGGTACTGGAGCTTGAGGATCTGCTCCGCGTCCTCCGCCTCGGCGGTCGAGATGATCACGGTCATGCCCATGTGCGGGGGCCTCCCCATCGTTGTGCCCGGCGCGCGAACGTGAGGGTGTCGCACCGGATGCCCTGCCGGAGATGTCCCGGCCGGGGGTCTTCCCGGACCGGGGGTGGCGCACGAACGTACCAGCCGCGCGGCCCTGGTGAGGGCCGTGCCGCCGATGGCGTGCTCACGGTCAGTATCCGAGCGACCGCGCCACCGTCAAGAGCTACGTTCGCCAGCGCCTTACCCGCGCGTCAGCTGCCCTCAACCTTTCGGCCGCCGGACGTGGCGAGGGTCACGCCCGACGGGGCCGGTCGAGGGCCCCGGTTCCGGAGCCGGTCGGGGGTCGGACGGGGGCGCGACGAGGCGGCGGATGGCCGGGGCCGGAGGGCGCGGGGCGGGACCGCGCCCCGCGGCGGTTCAGGCGTAGCGCTCGGCGTGGAGGCGGGCCCGGAGGCAGGCGAGGCAGCGGGAGCGGGTGGGCCCGATGGACCCGCGCGGCATCCCGAGGCGTTCGGAGAGTTCGCGGTAGGTCGGCGGCGGGTCCTCGACGAGGGCGGCCATCAGCTGCGGGCAGCGGCCGGGCAGGGCGGCCACTGCCTCCCGGACGAGGCGGCGCCGCAGCTCGGCGAGGACCTCGTCCTCGGCGGAGGGGACGAACGGGAGGTTGGTGCACATACCGTGGATGACCGGGTACGGGCCCGGCCGGTTACGCCCGCCCGGTCGCGTCCACGCGAAAGGGGCGCGACGGTCGGACCGTCGCGCCCCTCCCCCGGTTCGGTGACCGGGCGTCAGCCCTTGACCCACTCCTGCTGGACCGCGAGGTCCGCCTTGAGCTCGGCGAGCTGGACCGCCACGGCGTCGGGGGCGGTGCCGCCCCGGCCGTTGCGCGAGGCGATCGCGCCGTGCACGCTGAGCACCGAGCGGACCTCGGGCGTCAGGTGCGGGGAGATCGCGGCGAACTGCTCGTCCGTCAGGTCGGCGAGTTCGATGCCGTCGGCCTCGCACACCTTGACGCAGGCACCCGCCACCTCGTGCGCGACCCGGAACGGCACACCCTGCTTGACCAGCCACTCGGCGATGTCGGTGGCGAGCGAGAACCCGGCCGGGGCCAGCTCCTCCAGCCGCTCCCGGTGCACGGTGAGGGTGGCCATCATGCCGGTGAAGGCGGGCAGCAGCACCTCCAGCGTGTCGCAGGAGTCGAAGACCGGCTCCTTGTCCTCCTGGAGGTCCCGGTTGTAGGCCAGCGGCAGCGCCTTGAGGGTGGCGAGCAGACCGGTGAGGTTGCCGATCAGCCGGCCGGACTTGCCCCGGGCGAGCTCGGCGATGTCCGGGTTCTTCTTCTGCGGCATGATCGACGAACCGGTGGAGAAGGCGTCGTGCAGCGTGATGAAGCCGAACTCCTTGGTGTTCCAGATGATCACCTCCTCCGCGATCCGGGAGAGGTTGATCCCGATCATCGCGGTGACGAAGGCGAACTCGGCGACGAAGTCCCGCGAGGCCGTGCCGTCGATGGAGTTGCCGACCGAGCCCCGCTCGAAGCCGAGGTCGGCGGCGACGGCCTCCGGGTCGAGGCCGAGCGAGGAGCCGGCCAGCGCGCCGGAGCCGTACGGGGAGACGGCGGTGCGGGTGTCCCACTGGCGCAATCGCTCGGCGTCCCGGCCGAGGGCCTGCACGTGTGCGAGGACGTGGTGGGCGAAGAGGACGGGCTGGGCGTGCTGGAGGTGGGTGCGGCCCGGCATGGCGGTGTCCGGGTGGGCCTCGGCGAGGCCGACCAGGGCGTGCTGGAGGTCGAGGACCAGCCCGCCGATGATCTTCGCGTGGTCCCGCAGGTACATCCGGAAGAGGGTGGCGATCTGGTCGTTGCGCGAGCGCCCGGCCCGCAGCTTGCCGCCCAGGTCGGGGCCGAGCCGCTCCAGCAGACCGCGCTCCAGGGCGGTGTGGACGTCCTCGTCGGCGACGGTGCCGGTGAAGGTGCCGGCCTCGACGTCGGTGAGCAGCCGGGCGAGCCCGTCCAGCATGCCGGCGAGTTCCTCGTCGGAGAGCAGGCCGGCCTTGTGCAGGACGCGGGCGTGGGCCTTGGAGCCAGCGATGTCGTACGGCGCGAGGCGCCAGTCGAAGTGCACCGAGGCGGAGAGCCTCGCCAGGGCCTCGGACGGGCCGTCGGCGAAGCGGGCGCCCCAGAGGCGGACGTCGCCACCGGAGGTGGTCTGGTCGGCGGACATCGCACGGGCTCCTTTGCGCGAGAGGGTTCGGGAGGGGTGGTCCCGGCCGCGGGGGGGGGCGCGGCCGGGACCGGGAGAGGTGGTTCGGGCCCCGGTCGGGGCGGTTCGGCCCGGACCCGTCCGGGGGTCCGGACGGAGGTCGGGCCTGAGGTCGGGCCGGCTGTCTGGCCGGTGACTCAGCCGAGGTCGCGGCGGGCGGCGATCTTCGAGGACAGCCCGAAGATCTCGATGAAGCCCTTGGACATCGACTGGTCGAAGGTGTCGCCGGTGTCGTAGGTGGCGAGGTTGAAGTCGTACAGCGACTGGTCGGACTTCCGGCCGTTGACGACGGCCCGGCCGCCGTGCAGCACCAGCCGGATCTCGCCGGAGACGTGCTGGTTGGCCTCGTTGACGAAGCCGTCCAGGGCGCGCTTGAGCGGGGAGAACCAGAGGCCGTCGTAGACCAGCTCGGCCCAGCGCTGCTCGACCTGCCGCTTGTAGCGGGCCAGCTCGCGCTCGACGGTGACGTTCTCCAGCGCCTGGTGGGCGGTGATCAGGGCGATCGCGCCGGGGGCCTCGTAGATCTCCCGCGACTTGATGCCGACGAGCCGGTCCTCGACCATGTCGAGCCGGCCGATGCCCTGGGCGCCGGCCCGCTTGTTGAGCTCCTCGATGGCCTGGAGGACGGTCACCTTGCGGCCGTCCACGGCGACCGGGACGCCGGCGTCGAAGGTGATGACCACCTCGTCGGCCTCGCGCGGGGTGGCCGGGTTCTGGGTGTACTCGTAGACGTCCTCGATCGGGGCGTTCCAGATGTCCTCCAGGAAGCCGGTCTCGACGGCCCGCCCGAAGACGTTCTGGTCGATCGAGTACGGGGACTTCTTGGTGGTGGCGATCGGCAGGCCCTTGGCCTCGGCGAAGGCGATCGCCTTGTCCCGGGTCATCGCGTAGTCGCGGACCGGGGCGATGCACTTCAGCTGGGGGGCCAGCGACTGGATGCCGACCTCGAAGCGGACCTGGTCGTTGCCCTTGCCGGTGCAGCCGTGGGCGACGGTGGTGGCACCGTGCTTCTGCGCGGCGGCGACCAGGTGCTTGACGATGACCGGCCGGGACAGGGCGGAGACGAGGGGGTACTCGCCCTGGTAGAGGGCGTTGGCCTTGATGGCCGGGAGGCAGTACTCGTCGGCGAACTCGTCGCGGGCGTCCGCGACCTCGGCCTCGACGGCACCGCAGTCCAGCGCCCGCTGGCGGATGACGTCCAGGTCCTCGCCGCCCTGGCCGACGTCGACGGCGACGGCGATGACCTCGGCACCCGTCTCCTCGGCGATCCAGCCGATGCAGACGGACGTGTCCAGACCGCCCGAGTAGGCGAGTACGACGCGCTCGGTCACGGCTTTCTCCTTCACAACAGTGCGAACAGGCTTACGGCGATAGGCATAAGTATGCACTACTCCGTATGAAACTCAAAACGCCGGCCGGGAGCTTCCACGAACGGGGCTGCCGGCGGGGTGACGGACGGGACTTCGGGCGTGCTGCGGGCGGGACTTCGGCCGGGCCGAGGGCGGGCCGGTCGGGCCGGTCGGGCCGTGGACGGGGCCGCGGATACGACTGTGGGCCCGGGGAAACCGGGCCCACAGAAGGGGATGCCGCTACTGGGCCTTCGCCTGGGCGAGCTGCATCAGGTGGTCGGCGAGGGCCTGGCCGCCCGCCGGGTCCCGGCTGATCAGCAGGACGGTGTCGTCGCCGGCGATGGTGCCGATGATCTCGAAGACCTCCGCCTGGTCGATCGCCGAGGCGAGGAACTGGGCGGCACCCGGCGGGGTGCGCAGCACGACGAGGTTGCCGGAGGCGGTGGCGGAGACCATGAGCTCGCCGGCCAGCCGGGCCATCCGGCCCTCGGTGGCGGACTCCCCCATCGGTGCGCGGGGGGTGCGGTCGCCGCCCTCGGCCGGGACGGCGTAGATGAGCGCGCCGTCCCGGTTGCGGATCTTCACCGCACCCAGCTCGTCCAGGTCCCGGGAGAGGGTGGCCTGGGTGACCACCAGTCCGTCGTCGGCGAGCAGCTTGGCGAGCTGGCTCTGCGAGCGCACGGGCTGGCGGGTGAGCAGGTCCACGATCCGCCGGTGGCGCGCGGTGCGGGTCTGGGGGACCTGCGGCGTCGGGCCGGCGGCGGGTTGGCCGGAGTGGGGAACGGTCATGTGATTATTCTCCCGGACTACGCTCGGTTCGCATCGCCCGGGGCGCCCTCGCGGACCGCCCGGAGGACGTCCGGCAGGGCGGCGAGGAAGGCGTCCGCCTCCTCCTCCGTGAGCACCAGCGGCGGGGCGAGCCGGATCGCGTCCGGGACGGCGGCGTTGACGAGGAAGCCGGCCTCCTGGAGCCCGGCCTGGATCGCGCCCGCGACCGGTTCGGTGAGGACGATGCCGAGCAGCAGGCCGGCGCCGCGCACGTGCGAGACCAGCGGGTCGCCGATCGCCTCGACGCCGTGCCGCAGCCGGTCGCCGATCTTGCGGACGTGCTCCAGCAGACCCTCGGACTCGATGGTGTCCAGGACGGCGAGGGCGGCGGCCGCCACCACCGGGTTGCCGCCGAAGGTGGTGCCGTGCTGACCGGGGGTCAGCAGGTCGGCGGCCTCGCCGAAGGCGAGCACCGCACCGACCGGCAGGCCGCCGCCGAGCCCCTTGGCGAGCGTGACGACGTCCGGCTCGACCCCCTCGAACGCCTGGTGGGCGTACCAGTGGCCGGTCCGGCCGATGCCGGTCTGGATCTCGTCCAGGACGAGCAGGGTGCCGGTGGCGCGGGTGATCTCCCGGGCCGCGGCGAGGTAGCCGTCGGGCAGCGGGACGGCGCCGTTCTCGCCCTGGATCGGCTCCAGGAAGACGGCGGCGGTCTCGGTGGTGACGGCCGCCCGCAGCGCTTCGACGTCGCCGAACGGGACGTGGGTGACGTCGCCGGGCAGCGGGCGGAACGGCTCCTGCTTGGCGGGCTGGCCGGTGAGCGCGAGGGCGCCCATGGTGCGTCCGTGGAAGCCGCCCTCCAGGGCGACGACATGGGTGCGGCCCGTCCGGCGGCCGATCTTGAAGGCGGCCTCGTTGGCCTCGGCTCCGGAGTTGCAGAAGAAGACCCGGCCCGCGCGGCCGTCGAGCGCGAGCAGCCGCTCGGCGAGGCTGATGGTCGGCTCGGCCATGAAGAGGTTGGAGATGTGGCCGAGGGTGGCGATCTGCCGGCCGACGGCCGCGACGATCGCCGGGTGGGCGGTGCCGAGCACGTTGACGGCGATGCCGCCGAGCAGGTCGGTGTACTCCTTGCCGTCCGCGTCCCACAGCTTGCTGCCCTCGCCGCGGACCAGCGGGATCCGGGGCGTGCCGTAGTTGTCGGTGAAAGCGTGCTGCCACCGCTCGGTGAGCTGCTCGTTGGAAGTCATGCCAGTCCCCCGGTCACGGTCGTTTCGTCGTCCGGCACGACCATCGTGCCGATGCCCTCGTCGGTGAAGATCTCCAGCAGCAGGCTGTGCGCCACCCGGCCGTCCAGCACGCGGGCGGTGCCGACGCCGGAGCGGACGGCGCGCAGGCAGCCCTCCATCTTCGGGAGCATCCCGCTGGCCAGGCCGGGCAGCAGTTCCTCCAGCTCGCCCGCGCTGAGCTGGCTGATCACGTCGTCGGAGTTCGGCCAGTCCTTGTAGAGGCCCTCGACGTCGGTGAGGACGACGAGCATCTCCGCGCCGAGCGCGACCGCGAGGGCGGAGGCGGCGGTGTCGGCGTTGATGTTGTAGACGTGGCCGTCGACGCCCCGGGCGATCGAGGAGATCACGGGGATGCGGCCGTCGGCGATGAGCGCCTTCACCGCGCCCGCCTCGATGTTGACGATGTCGCCGACCAGGCCGATGTCGACCTGCTCGCCGTCGACGACCGCGTACCGCTTGACGGCCGTCATGGTGTGGGCGTCCTCGCCGGTCATGCCGACCGCGAACGGGCCGTGGCCGTTGAGCAGCCCGACCAGTTCGCGCTGGACCTGGCCGGCGAGCACCATCCGGACCACGTCCATGGTCTCGGGGGTGGTGACCCGGAGTCCGTTGGTGAAGGAGGACTCCAGGCCGAGCCGGTCGAGCTGGGCGCTGATCTGCGGGCCGCCGCCGTGCACCACCACCGGGTGGAGCCCGGCGTAGCGGAGGAAGACGACGTCCTGGGCGAAGGCCGCCTTGAGCTCGTCGTCCACCATGGCGTTGCCGCCGAACTTGATGACGACGGTCTTGCCGTGGAACCGCTCCAGCCACGGCAGCGCCTCGATGAGCGTCAGGGCCTTGGGCAACGCGGTGTTGTTGCGGGCCTGTTCGCCCTTGGGTGCGATCTGCACGTTTTCTGTCCCCGGCTCAGGTAGCAGGTCTCAGGAGGAGTAGGCGCTGTTCTCGTGCACGTAGTCGGCGGTGAGGTCGTTGGTCCACAGGGTGGCGGTGGCCTCGCCGGCGTTGAGGTCGGCGGTGACGACCACCTCGCGGCCGGTCATGTCGACGAGATCGCGGTCCTCTCCCACGCTGCCGTCGCGGCAGACCCAGACGCCGTTGATGGCGACGTCGAGCCGGTCGGGGTCGAAGGTGGCGGCGGTGGTGCCGATCGCGGCCAGGACGCGGCCCCAGTTGGGGTCCTGGCCGTGGATGGCGCACTTGAGGAGGTTGTTGCGGCCGATGGTCCGGGCCACCTCGACGGCCTCGTCCTCGGTGGCGGCGCCGGTGACGTCGATCCGGATGTCCTTGCTCGCGCCCTCGGCGTCGCCGATGAGCTGGCGGGCGAGGTCGGCGCAGACGGTGCGGACCGCCTCGTCGAACTCGGCGGTGTCCGGGGTGGTGCCGGAGGCGCCGGAGGCGAGCAGCAGCACGGTGTCGTTGGTGGACATGCAGCCGTCGGAGTCGATCCGGTCGAAGGTGGTGCGGGTGGCGCCGCGCAGTGCGGCGTCCAGGGCGGCGGCGTCCAGGTCGGCGTCGGTGGTGAGGACGACGAGCATGGTGGCCAGGGAGGGGGCCAGCATGCCGGCGCCCTTGGCCATGCCGCCGACCGTCCAGCCGGCGGGGCTGGTGACCTGGGCCGTCTTGTGGACGGTGTCGGTGGTCTTGATGGCGATCGCGGCGGCCTCGCCGCCGGTGGCGCTCAGCTCGGCGGCGGCGGTGGCGACGCCGGGGAGCAGCAGGTCCATCGGGAGGCGGACGCCGATCAGGCCGGTGGACGCGACGGCGACCTCACCGGCGTTGAGCTTGAGCTCCTCGGCCACCTTCTCGGCGGTGGCGTGGGTGTCCTGGAAGCCGAGCGGGCCGGTGCAGGCGTTGGCACCACCGGAGTTGAGGACGACGGCGGAGACCGAGCCGCCCTTGAGGACCTGCTCGGACCAGAGCACGGGGGCGGCCTTGACCCGGTTGGCGGTGAAGACGCCGGCGGCGGCGAGCGAGGGCCCGTCGTTGACGACCAGGGCGAGGTCCGGGGTGCCGGAGGCCTTGATGCCGGCGGTGACACCGGCGGCGCGGAAGCCCCTGGCGGCCGTCACTCCGAGGTTCTGGTGGTCGGTCACGGTGCGACTCCGTTCACGGGAAGGCCCAGCTCCTCGGGCAGGCCCAGGGCGATGTTCATGCTCTGCACCGCGCCACCGGCGGTGCCCTTGACCAGGTTGTCGATCGCGCTGATCGCGATGATCCGCCCGGTGGCCTCGTCCAGGGCGATCTGGACGAGGGCGGCGTTCGAGCCGTAGACGCTGCTGGTCTGCGGCCACTGCCCCTCGGGCAGCAGGCGGACGAACGGCTCGTCGGCGAACGCCCCGGTGTAGGCGGCGCGCAGGCTCTCGGCCGTCACGCCGGGCTTCGCCTTGGCGGAGCAGGTGGCGAGGATGCCGCGCGGCATCGGGACGAGCGTGGGGGTGAAGGAGACCGCGACCGGCTCGCCCGCGAGCGGGGTGAGGTTCTGGGACATCTCCGGGGTGTGCCGGTGGACGCCGCCGACGCCGTACGCGCTGACGTTGCCCATGACCTCGCTGCCGAGCAGGTGGGTCTTGGCCGCCTTGCCTGCGCCGGAGGTGCCGGAGGCGGCGACGATGACGGCCTCGGGCTCGGCGAGTCCGGCCGCGTACGCGGGGAAGAGGGCGAGCGAGACGGCGGTCGGGTAGCAGCCGGGGACGGCGATGCGGTTGCTGCCCTTGAGCGCGGCACGGTGGCCGGGGAGCTCGGGCAGCCCGTACGGCCAGGTGCCGGCGTGCGCGGAGCCGTAGAACTGCTCCCAGTCGGCGGCGGCCCTGAGCCGGAAGTCGGCCCCGCAGTCGACGACCAGCACGTTCCCGCCGAGTTCCTCGGCGACGGCGGCGGACTGTCCGTGCGGCAGCGCCAGGAACACCACGTCGTGGTCGGCCAGTACCTCGGTGGTGGTGGGCTCCAGGATCCGGTCGGCGAGCGGCAGCAGGTGCGGCTGCAGCAGGCCCAGTCTGGTGCCGGCGTTCGAACCGCCGGTCAGCGCCCCGATCTCCACCTCCGGGTGGCCGAGCAGCAGACGCAGCACCTCACCGCCCGCGTATCCGCTCGCGCCGGCGACGGCGACTCGCAATGCCATGGCATTCCCTCCTTCGTCGTGGCATGAATATACGCAGTACGGAACATTCATGCAAGGAGTGGGGCGAGGGGCGCCGCAACGGGCACGCCCCACCCCCACGTCCGAGGACAGGGCACTCCGACCGCGCGGGCGATCGTCCGCCCGTCGTCGGCGATTAGCTTAGGCTACCCTTACTTAGGGGAAAAACGGCCCGCGCGGGACCGGCCCGACCGCACCCCGCCGGCCCGGCCCCCGGCGGTTCACCGGCGGACGGCCCGCAGGACGACGAACTTCGGGTTACCGGCGACGAGTTGACAGTTGCCGAAGAGGCGGCGGAGCTTCTCGTGGTAGCCGAGGTGCCGGTTGCCGACCACCCAGAGCTCACCGCCCGGCCGCAGGGCGCGACGGGCACCGGTGAACATCCGCCACGCGGTCGCGTCGGTGGTGGCCTGGTGCGAGTGGAACGGCGGATTGTTGAGGACGAGGTCCACCGACCCGGCGGGCACCGCCTCGGCCGTCATCGCGTCGGCGGTCAGGAACTCGGCGGGGGCGTCCGGGCCGAGGTTGGCGCGGAAGGTCTCCTCCGCCGAGGCCACCGCCTGGTGGGACTCGTCGACGAAGACCAGCTCGGCGCCGGGCGCGGCCAGGGCGGCGGCGGTACCGACGACCCCGTTCCCGCAGCCGAGGTCGACGACCCGGTCACCCGGCGCCGCGGTCGGCAGGTGGGCGAGCAGGAACCGGGTACCGATGTCGAGGCGGTCCGCGCAGAAGGTGCCGGCGTGGTTGACCACGGTGCGGCCGGCGGCAGGACCGATGTCGGCGGGCAGCGCGTAGCGGTGCGGCCAGGGGTTGGGGCCGGGGTCGAGCGTCCGGTCCGGCGTGCAGAAGATCAGCCGGGCCTTGCGGACGGCGAGCGAGGTCCGGGTCGGCCCGAGGATGCGCTCGAAGAGCTGGAGGGTGGAGGTGTGGATCTCGGTGACCATGCCGGTGCCGATCACCACGGTGTCCGGGTGGACGGCCGGGGCGAGGCGGTGCAGCTGGTCCTCCAGCAGCGCGAGGCTCTTGGGGACGCGCACCAGCAGGACGTCGATCCGCGCGGGCGGGGCGTCCCGGGTGGTGAGCAGCCGGACGGCGGCCGGGTCGGCGCCGGCCCGCGCGAGGTTGGCTCGGGTGGCCCGCTGGGCGAGGTGCGAGTCGCTGATCTGGGCGGGGGCGAACCGCGCGAGCGCGGTGGCCAGGGCGCCCCAGCGGTCGCCGAGGACGGTGACCGCCCGGCCCGTGAGGTCGGTGGCCCCGCCCTGGGCGGAGTCGGCCTCGCCGGCCAGGTGCCGCAGCAGGTACTCGTCGGCGGCGTCCCAGGCGCGCAGCAGCTCGCGCGGGTCCTCCGGGTAGCGGGTGAGGTCGAGGCTGCCCCAGGGAGTGGCGAAGGGGGTCGCGGCGGCGGGCGTCGAGAGGCGGTTCATCGTGGCCCAGGCTAGCCGACCGGCGGGCGGGCCCGGTGGGCGGCGACGGCGGGCCCGGGATCACGGGTGCGGGGACGCGTAGCGGGGTCGTACGGCCGAGGCGGGTGGGCGGGGCCGACGGGCGGGGCCGGTCGGCACGGTTCACCGCCCGGGGCCGGGCGCCGGGCGCGCATCGGGGCCTCGGCCGATACTGGAGGAGCCCGAGGGAAGGGGCGAGGCCATGGACTGGAAGCTCGAAGTGGTGGTGGTCCCGGTGTCGGACGTGGACCGGGCCAAGGTCTTCTACGAGGAACAGGCCGGTTTCACCGTCGACCACGACACCCGGATCCGGGACGGCGTGCGGGTCGTCCAGCTGACACCCCCCGGATCCGGCTGCTCGATCGTGGTGGGCGCCGGGATGACGGAGGCGCCGCCCGGCTCGCTGAAGGGTCTCCAACTGGTGGTGCCGGACATCGACCGGGCGCACGCCGAGCTGGTCGCGCGGGGCGTGGAGGTCAGCCCGGTGCAGCACTTCGAGGACGGGACCCGGGTGGACGGGCGCGGCGGCGAGTGGAACTCGTTCGTCTTCTTCAGCGACCCGGACGGCAACGGCTGGGCCGTCCAGGAGGCACCCGACCGCCGGTAGCGCCGTCGGTCCGGTCCGGTGGCGGGGCCCGTCCGGTGGCGGGGGCCGTCCGGTGGCGGGGGCCGTCCGGCTGAGGTAGGGGCCGCCCGGGCGGTCTCGGTAGGCTCGGAGGATGGTCGATGTCGAGGGAAGCGTCCGGGTGGACAGCTGGATCTGGTCGGTGCGGCTCGCGAAGACGCGGTCGGCGGCGGCCGACGCCTGCAAGGCCGGGCACGTCCGGGTCAACGGCGAGCGGGCCAAGCCGGCCCAGTCGCTGAAGCCCGGCGACGAGGTGCGGGTGCGCCAGGAGGGCTACGAGCGGGTCGTCGTGGTGCGGAAGCTGATCCGCAAACGGGTCGGCGCCGAGGTCGCGGCGGAGTGCCTGGTGGACAACAGTCCTCCGAGGCCGCCGCGCGAGCTGGCGGCCGTGCCCGGCCTGCGCGACCGGGGCGCCGGGCGGCCCACCAAGCGGGACCGCCGGGACATGAACCAGCTGCGCGGCCAGTAGCACGGCGGGCCGGGTCCCCGGCCCGCCGACCCCGCCGCGTCCGACCCGGCCGGACGGCGGTCAGGAAGCCAGGGTGTCCGTCCGGACCTGGGTGAGGAAGGTGTCCAGGTTCGCCAGCGTGCGGGCGATCTGGTCCTCCAGCGGGAGCGACTCGTCGGGCCGGGTCACCAGCGCGGACTTCTTCAGGCCGCGCAGGTAGAGCGAGCAGGCCAGGTCCGCGCAGATGTACGTGCCGACCGTGTTCCCCTCCCGCCCCGCCGCACCGGCGCGCCGGGCGGTGAGCAGCGCGACGCCGGAACCCGCGTGCGCCGTGACGCAGAGCGAACAGACGTTGGTCTTGGTCAGGCTGCGCCGGAACGACGGCACCCGCAGCGTGACACCGACCAGCTCGCCGCCGTGCTCCGCCACCAGGTAGCCGCGGTCGGGGGCGCCCTGGTCCCGCCAGCCGAGGAAGTCCAGGTTCTCCCAGGGGAGTTCGGCCAGGCCCCGGGGCAGGTTGAGCCGACGGGCTTCGCCCTTGGAGCAGTTGACGAAGGACGCGCGGATGTCGGTCTCGTTCAGGGGTCGCATACGTCGCAAGCTAACACCGGACGCCCGGCGCCGTCGCGCGGTTTTCCGTCCGCCCGGGCACCGGACCTGCGGCGATCAGGCCCGCCCGCGCAGCGGGCCGGGGGCGTTCCTCGTGGTGGGCGGCCTCGCCGGGGTCGCGGGTGGCGGCGCCGAACAGCACCGCCCCCCGGCCCACCCGCACGCCGCCCCCTCGATCCGACGGTGCGTCAGGGGCGGCCGACGGCTCAGCGCTTGAAGGCGACGCCGGCGTAGGCGGAGACGTCCTGCCAGCCCTCCGGCAGGTCGGTGGTCCGGATGTGGCCGGACTCCGGCCGCCAGAGCGGAAGTTGGACCAGGCCGGGGCCGACGAACTCGAAGTCGCCGAAGAACGGCTCGACGGCGGCGCGCGGGCGCAGCACCAGGGGTGCGCTGGCGCTGCGGTAGATCCGGGTGCCCTCGGCGGCGCTCTCCCGGGAGGCGAAGTCGGGGCTGCCGTGGGAGAGGATCAGCGCGCTGCCGGGGGCGAGCACGTCGCGCAGGGTGCGGACGATCCGTTCGGCGCCGTCCTCGTCCCGGATGAAGTGCAGGACGGCGACGAGCATCAGGGCGACCGGCTCGCCGAGGTCGATGGCGGCGCGCAGACCGGGGTGGTCGAGGATCGCCTCGGGCTCGCGCAGGTCGCCCTCGATGACGGAGGTGTGGCCCGCCGGGTGGCCGGCCAGCAGGGCGCGGGCGTGGGTGGCCACGATCGGGTCGTTGTCGACGTAGACGACCCGGGCGTCCGGGGCGACCCGCTGGGCGATCTCGTTGGTGGAGCCGACGGTCGGGATGCCGGTGCCGATGTCGAGGAACTGCCGGATGCCCCGGTCGGCGACGAACTCGACGGCGCGGCCGAGGAATTCGCGGTTGGTGCGGGCCAGCAGCGGCAGCGCCGGGTAGGCGGCGATGGCGGCCTCGGCGGCCTTCCGGTCGGCCTCGAAGTTGTCCTTGCCGCCGAGGTAGTAGTCGTACATCCGGGCGGTGTGCGGGACGCCGGTGTCGAGCTCGGTCGGGGGCTGCCAGTCGTCGGCGCGCGCCCACTCCCAGTCGGTTCCGATCCCCGTGCTCGCCGTCGTCGTGTCCTCGGTCATCTGCCGCCCCCTGTCGTTCACCGCGTTCACCTCCGGCCGGTGCCGGCGGCGTCCCCCGTACCGGGTGCGATCGGCGGGCCCGGTGTGCCGTGCCCCCTCCGCGCCGGTGCGCGGCGATCGTAACCGACGACGGACCCCCGAAACAGCGGGAGTTCAGGTTTCCGCAGCATTCGAACGATGGCCCGCGTGCGGGTCGGCGGCCGTGTCCTCGGGCTCCTCCCACCGGTCGCCGCGGGGTGCCGCCCTCTCTATGCTGGCTGCCGATGACTGTCGATCGGCGCAGCGTCCTGCGCACCACCGCCAAGCTGGCCGCTCTGACCGCCGTCGGCGGGCTCGTCGGCGCCTGCGCCGACAGCGGCGCCCGCCGGGCCGATCCGGGGGCGCTCGCCGTCCGCCCGGGCACGATCGACCCGGCGGGCACCGTCGACCCGGCGTGGGCGGAGGCGGAGGGTCCCGCCTCGCCGGCGGCCGGTGGCTCCCCCGGCGTACCGGGCGCCCCCGCGTCGACGGTCCCGGCGGCCGAAGCACCGGCGGCGGGCCCGGCAGCCGATCCGGGGGCGGGTCCGGGGGCGGGTCCGGGGGCAGGTCCGGGAGCCGCCACCACCCCGTCCGCACCGCCCGCACCGCCGGTGCTGCCGCCCCTGGCGCCCGGCACCCCGGTCGAGGTGGCGTACGGGCCGCGTACCCGCCGCAATGTCGCGCTGACCTTCCACGGCAGCGGCGACCCGCGGCTCGCCACCGCCCTGCTGGAGACCGCCGAACGGCGCGGCGTCGGGCTCACCGTGCTGGCCGTCGGCAGCTGGCTGGACCAGCAGCCGCAGATGGCCCGGCGGATCCTGGACGGCGGCCACGAACTGGGCAACCACACCCAGAACCACCAGGACATCTCCACCATGACCCCCGACCGGGCGCGCGCCGAGATCGCCCAGTGCGCGGAGCGGCTGCAGCGGCTGACCGGCTCGATCGGCCGCTGGTTCCGCCCGTCGGCCGCCCAGTACGCCACGGCGATGGTGCGCGAGCAGGCGAAGGCCGTCGGGTACGAACACGTGCTGGCGTTCGACGTGGACCCCCGGGACTACAGCGACCCGAGCGCGGCCGAGCTGCAGCGCCGGGTGCTCGGTTCGGTGCGCGCCGGGTCGGTGGTGGCCCTGCACCTGGGTCACCAGTGCACGGTGGACGCGCTCCCCGCGATCCTGGACGGCCTCGCCGGGGCCGGCCTGACCCCGGTCACCGCCAGCCGCCTCTTCGCGTAGCCGCGGCACCGGCCCGCGGGGGCACCCGGCCCGTGGGGCGCGGGCCCGCCGGGCGGTGCCGCGGAAGAGCCCGGCCGCCTCTCGCACGTGCGTGCCATGCTTCCCGCATGCGCTACATCATCATCGGGGCGGGTGCGGTGGGCGGCACGATCGGTGCCCGGCTGCACGAGGGCGGGCACGAGGTGGTCCTGGTGGCGCGCGGCGCCCATCTGGCCGCGCTGCGGGAGACCGGCCTCCGGTTCGGCACCCCGGAGGGCACCCGGACGCTGCGGATCCCGGCCGTCGGCGGGCCCGCCGAGCTGGAGCTGCGTCCGGACGACGCGCTCGTCCTCGCCGTGAAGACCCAGGACACCGCCGCGCTGCTGGCCGCCTGGGCTCCCCGCCCGGTGGCCGGCGGCGGCACCGCCGGCGAGCGGCTGCCGCTGGTCTGCGCGCAGAACGGGGTGGAGAACGAGCGGCTGGCGCTGCGGCTCTTCCGTGAGGTGCTCGGCGTGTACGTGTGGATGCCGTCCACCCACCTGGAGCCGGGCCGGGTGAGCGCGGCGGGGACGCCGGTCAGCGGGATCCTGCGGCTCGGCGGCTACCCGGCCGGGACGGGCGGGCGGGCGGCGGCGATCGCCGCGGACCTCGCCGGGTCCTCCTTCAGCGTGCCGCTGGAGGAGGACGTGATGCGCTGGAAGTACACCAAGTTGCTCGGCAACCTGGCCAACGCGCTGGACGCGGTGGCCGGCCGGATCGAGGACGGTCCGCTGGGCGCCCTCCGCGACCGGGTGACGGCCGAGGGCGCCGCCGTGCTGGCCGCCGCCGGCGTCCCGCACCACGACCTGGCCGAGCAGTTCGTCGAGGCCCGGGAGACGCTGCGGCTCGCACCGGTGGCGGGCGAGGGTCGCACCGGCTCGTCGTCCTGGCAGAGCCTGGCGCGCGGCACCGGCTCGATCGAGGCCGACCACCTGAACGGTGAGATCGTGCTGCTGGCCCGGCTGCACGGGGTGTCGGCGCCGCTCAACGAGGCGCTCCAGCGGCTGGCCGGGGCGTTCGCCCGGACCGGGCGGGCACCGGGCTCGCTCACCGCGGAGGAACTGGCGGCACTCACCGCACTCTGAGCCGGGGCCGGGCCGGTCCGGTCCGGTCCGGTCGGGGTTCCGCGGACGCGCCCGCCCGCCGTCCCGCGGACCGCGCGGTCAGCCCATCGGGTCGTCCGGCCCGTACGGGCGGAGCCGGAGCGTGCGCGCGTCCGCCTCCCGGATCTCCCCGGCCCGGTTGACCAGAACCTCCAGGTCGTCCCGCCCGGCGTGGATGAACCGCCCGTGCAGCCCGTCGAAGCGGCCTCGGGCGGCGTCCACGGTGACGGCGACCATGTACGGGATGGAGCCCCACTCCTTGGTGGACCGGAACATCGGCATCCCGGCCGTCATGTCGGTGGCGACCGCGCCGGGGCTGATGTCGAGGACGACCACGTGGTGCTCGGCGAGCGAGTCGGCGAGGTTGTCGGAGAGCTGGAGCAACGCGCCCTTGGAGGTGGCGTACGCGGTGTAGTGACCGTCGGGGCGCAGCGCGAAGCCGGAGTTGAGGTTGATCACGCGCCCGCTGCCGCGGCGGACCATGCCGGGCAGGACGCAGCGCAGCAGGTTGTAGGGTCCGCGCAGGTTGACCTCCACGACCTGCCACCACTGGTTGGCGTCGGTCTCCCAGAGCGGCACCTCGGCGCGGTCGATCTGGCCGGCGTTGTTGATCAGCAGGTCGACCGGGCCGAGGTCGCGTTCGACCAGGCGGACGGCCTCCCGGACCGAACCTGGCCGGGTGACGTCGGCGGTGACGGCGACTCCGCGTGCACCGTGCCGGACGCACTCCTTGAGGGTCTCGGTGAGGGTCTCGTGGGTCCGCCCCACCAGCCCGACGGCCATGCCCTCGGCTGCGAGGCCGATCGCGAGCTCCCGGCCGATTCCCCGGCCGGCGCCGGTGATCAGGGCGACCTGTCCCGTGAGCGACCCCGTCGGCATCCCCGTACTCCCTTCGCCTGTGTGCGGACCGTCCCGCATTCTGTCCGGCGCGGGGCGGCGCGGAGCCGGGGCGCACGTGCGACGCGAACGCGCCCACCCGTCCGGCGCAGCCGCCGGACCGGGGCGGGCGCGGACGCCTGGAGGAAGCGCCGGAAGGACGCCGGAGGATCGCGGGGCCGTCGCCGGGAGATCGCCGGGAGGTCGTGACGAGATCGCCGGAACGTGGTCGGAAGTTTGCCGGAGGGTCACGTCGGGAGGCGGGCGGAAGGGGCCGGAAGGAGGCCCGCGGAAGGCCCCGGCGGCACGGGACGGCCGGTTCGACCCGGAGGGAGGGGATGACCTACTGGCCGGTAGGGAGTAGTAACGTCGTCGGGGCGGTGCACCGGTGCACACCTACCGTGCACCCGCCCCGCTGGACAACAGCTTGCGGTACCACCTGTCGCTGGGCGACCCCCAGCACCACCGAAGGGCAACTGAGTGAGTGACATCGCGCGTGTCGGAGTGATCGGCTGCGGCCTGATGGGGTCGGGCATCGCGGAGGTGTTCGCCCGGGCGGGGCTGAGCGTGCTGGTCGCGGAGGCCACCGGGGAGGCACTGGAGTTCGGCCGCACCCGCCTGACCAACTCGCTGGACACCGCCGTCAAGCGGGGCAAGCTCACCCCCGAGGAGCGGGACGAGGCGCTGGGCCGTCTCGCCTTCACCGTGGACCTGGCGGACTTCGCCGACCGCGACCTGGTGGTCGAGGCGGTGGCCGAGCGCGAGGACGTCAAGGTCAAGATCTTCCAGACCCTCGACCAGGTGGTGGAGCGCCGTGACGCGATCCTCGCCTCCAACACCTCGTCGATCCCGATCGTGAAGCTGGCCGCCGCCACCTCCCGCCCGGAGCAGGTGATCGGCCTGCACTTCTTCAACCCGGCGCCGGTGCAGAAGCTGGTCGAGGTGATCCCCACCCTGACCACCTCCGCGGCCACCACCGAGCGGGTCGAGACCTTCGCCACCGAGGTGCTCGGCAAGGAGCCGATCCGCGCCCGCGACCGGGCCGGCTTCGTCGTCAACGCCCTGCTGGTGCCGTACCTGCTCTCCGCCGTCCGGATGTTCGAGTCGGGCGTGGCCACCGCCTCCGACATCGACAAGGGCATGGAGGCCGGCTGCGCCCACCCGATGGGCCCGCTGCGGCTGTGCGACCTGATCGGCCTGGACACCATCGTCCTGATCGCCGAGTCGATGTACGACGAGTACAAGGAGCCGCTGTACGCCGCTCCCCCGCTGCTCTCCCGGATGGTCGACGCCGGTCTGCTCGGCCGCAAGTCCGGCCGCGGCTTCTACGACTACACCGCCACCGCCTGACCTGCGAGCACGCGGGAGTGACGGGCACGTGACGGGGCCCGGGAGCGGTATCCAGCTCCCGGGCCCCTGAGGTGCCACCCAATTGCTCTGCACCGGCACGTTTAAGGGTGTGGGTCATTTTCACAGCGTCGCGCTTTGCCATTGAAGCTACCGCGCCAGGAAGAGGCGCAGGCGGGAGTCGAACCCGCATCCGACGCTTACAGCACACACCCGGTCGATCCGGCGCTCGGCGGCGAATGCTGAGACTTGAGCGAGAGTCTGAGTTTGACAGGGGTTGCCTCTGCCGAGTTGGGCCACCCCGACGCGTGGTGCCGGGGGGAGGACTCGAACCTCCACCGTTCCCCTGATGTCAGCTTCACCATCAGTGTCAGCTTGCGCTCTTCGCGCCACCCCCGCTCTCATACGGGGGCGATCATGGGGCTACCCGAACAGGTAGCCGAACACCGCATCACCGACCCGGTGGTCCGCGACCTCGGCGCCGTTGGCCTCCTCGCGGGCGAACTGAACCGCCTGCTGGAGCTTCTCGACGCGCTCCAGGAGTTCGTTCACCCGCCGGGCCGGAAGGGCGCCGGAGAACTTCACGGTCGTCCAGTAGCCGATGGCGATGTCCTCGTAGTACACCTCGACCTGCGCCGGGTGCTTCTCCGTCGCCTCGGCCTTGACGTGGTTGCGCGGGACCTTCTTGGTCCGGATGGTGCGCACCGACTCGGTCTTCCAGGAGTCCGTGGAGGCGTCGTGGTTCCAGGCCTCGGAGGCGTCCAGCACCGGCAGCTTGCGGACGAAGGTCCGCAGGTCGGTGAGCTGCTTCTCCAGGAAGAGCAGGTAGGTGACCGGGGCGTCGGCGACCAGCGTCCGCCCGTCGACCACGACGTCGGCGCGGGCGGTGGTGTTGGCCCAGTCCTTGGTCGCGGTGACGTCGAACAGCCGGGTCAGGGTCGCGGCGGTCGCCCGCAGGACGTCCTCGGCCTTCACCTGGACGCGGGTGGACTCGGGGGGCAGTTGCTCGCCCTCCTCGTCCTTGGGCTGGTACGTCCGGGAGATTCCGGCCAGCAGCGCGGGCTTCTGCAGGTCCTGGTGGGACTGCGTCAGCTCCTGGAAGGACTTGGACTTGACGCCCTTTTCGACGGCGATGATCTGGTTCAGCTTGGCCACGTCCCGGACGCTATCAGCGCACCCGTTCGACCGTCATCCGAATTCCCGGCCGGCCGCGGGGCCCGGGCGGACCCGGTCCCCGCGGCTCGGCCGGCCCGGCGGCCGGACCTCAGCTGTTGATGCTGTAGCTGTCGCCGTAGACCTTCCACTTCAGCGGGGGGTTGAGGTCGAAGTTCTTGGCGTTGAGGAAGACCAGCTGCGCGGTGTCGACGCGGCTGGTGTCGGAGTGCGCGTCCTCCTGCTTCATGACGACCTTGCGGGCGTCCAGGAAGGCCTTGAGGTAGGCGGTCTCGTCGCCGCCCTGGGCGGGGGTCTTGGCCTTCTTCATGGCGGCCTTGCGGATGCCGCCGAAGCTGTCGGAGCTGGTGCCCGGGCCGTGCATGACGATGGCGTCGTAGTAGATGAACTGCCCGAGCGCGCGCAGGCCGTCGGACTTGGCCTGGCTGACGGAGGGGTTGAAGTAGACGCGGTCGCGCTCTTCGTTCTGGGCCTGCTGGAAGACGGCGTCCTTGGCTGCGGTCGCCCAGTCGCGCTCGAAGGCGGATCCGAGGCCGGCGTGCGACTCCGTGCCGTTGACCTTGCGGAGCGCGGGCAGGTACTTGGCGAGGATGTTGCCGGGCTTGAGGTCGGTGTAGTGCTCGACGAGTTCGAGCATGTCCCCGGTGCCGGAACAGAAGCCGATGATCCCGGCGGTGTAGCCGCGGCCGTCCTTGATGTCCTCGATGTACTTGTACTGGGCCTTCCAGTCGAGGGACGAGTTCTCGGCGCTGGACACCAGCTGCATGGCGATGTCCTTCTTGTGGGGGTCGTCCAGGCCGACCGCCGCGATCCGGACCGCTGCGGGCGCGGTCTGCGCGGCGTGGCCGACGCCGGCGGCCGCCACCGTGGCCGGGGCGGCGACCAGGAGGGCGGCGAGGGTGATCCCGACGGTGCGGTGCTTGAGACGCATCTGACGCTCCGTTTCTCCGCCCGGGCAGGGGGATACCCGAGCTCCATGAGAGTTAGGAAACTTTCCTAACTAAGAGATAGCGCCCACCGGCGCACGTCCGCAAGGCCTTTGACCGAATCACTTCAACCCGCCCGGCGCGCGCGAGCCCCATGCGCGCCCCCTCACCTCCGCGCGCCTGTCCCCGTACCTGCCGGTGCCTCAGAATGCCTACCCGTGGGCCGCAGTCGGACGGCCACGGGCACGAGGAGCCGCGCATGATCGGGTACGAGATCGAGATCGACCTTCCCGTCGTCGACGGGAAGGGGGCGAAGATCAAGGGGGACACCAAACTGGCGGCGAGCAGGACCCGCACCGACGGCAAGCCCGTCTTCAAGGTGGTCGCGGACAGCAGGAGCCTCCCCGACGGGCGGAAGTACTCCAACCTGGAGTTCGTCACCAGGCCCTGGTCCGTGGTCGGGGACGGGCACACCCGGGGCCCCGCGGCGCTGCTCGACACCCTCACGCGGATCCGGACGGTCCGCGACGCGTTCTACCGGAACACCACCGCGCTGCTCTCGGCCCCGGCCGACCTCCTCGACGTGCTGCCCGCCGGCACCGGGGCCAGGCTCGCCGGGGGCAACGGCTACCGGGAGAGCGCCGGAAGGGAGGGCAAAGGCGACGGCCTGTTCGTCCACTACTCCGTGGGCGTACCGGTGAGCGGCATGGCCACCTTCTTCGACCGGCTGCGCCGTGCGGCGCCGCTGCGCGACGGCGTCTACCTCCCCGACGCCCGGCACCGCCTGCAACAGGCGAACGCCTTCGCCGAACGTGCGGTCCAGGAGTTCCTGCCGCGGAACCGGCCGAACGACGCGGGCCGCAACGCCCCGGCGCTCAGCGCCCGGGCGAGGCGCGACCGGGAGGTCCTCGGCTACCTCCAGCTGGTGTTCATGCAGATCACCGCGTTCGCCGACCACGCCGACACGGTCGCCCGGGGCGGCCCCGACTCCGGCATCAAGAACCGGACCGTGGTGCTGAGCCGGTCGCCGCTCGCCGATGTGCACGCGCACCTGGACCCCGAGGTGCGGACCGCGCTGCGCACCCACCACGACGCGCTCGTCACGCTCCTCGCCGACGACTACCAGGAGGAGGGCCGGGTACGGAAGGACATGGGCTTCTACGAGACCGCGGTGCGCGAGATCGACGGCGGCCCCGTCGTCCTCCTCGACTACGCGACGGCGGCGTTCCGGGGCGACGCCGCCGTCCCCCAGCAGAGCGTCTTCGGCGGGATGCGCCAGATAGCGCCGCACGTGGAGGAGGAGGCGGTGATGGTCCCGTTCGAGATCCGCACCCTCGGCTCCTCGCTGAAGTCCTGGACCCAGGTCGAGGCCGACCTCAGGGACCTCTGCGACTGGGTGCAGAGCTCCCACGAACTCGGCATGGCCTGAGCCGGCCGCCGGCCACGCCGAAGGGCCCCGGCCCGGACGGAGGAACGTCCGGGCCGGGGCCCTTCACCGGCTGCGCGGATCAGGCGCCGCGCAGCACCGCCCCGGTGCGGGCGACGGCCTCGGCGACGGCCGCCTCGCGGGCGGCGGTCGCCTCCTCGGCGGTCAGCGTCCGGTCCGCGGCACGGAACCGCAGCGCGTACGCCAGGGACTTCTTGCCCTCGCCGACCTGCTCGCCGGTGAAGACGTCGAACAGCCGGAGGGCCTCCAGCAGGTCCCCGGCGCCCGAACGCAGCGCGGCCTCCACCTCGGCGGCCGGCACGGCGGTGTCGACGATCAGCGCGACGTCCTGGGTGGCCACCGGGAAGCCGGAGACCGCCGGGCCGGAGACCCGCTCGGCGCCGTCGGCGGTCAGCAGGTCGAGGTCGAGCTCCATCGCCGCGGTCCGCTCCGGCAGACCCAGCGCCTTGACGGCGCGCGGGTGCAGCTCACCGGCGTGGCCGACCACCCGGTCGGTGCCGGCGACGACCAGCTCGGCGCAGCGGCCCGGGTGCCAGGGCAGCAGCCGGCCCTGACGCACGGCCAGCTCGACGCCGGCGGCGCGGGCCACCGTGCGGGCCGCCTCGACGGCGTCCGCCCAGGACGCCCCGGCGCCCTTGCCCCACCAGCCGGACGGCAGCCGCTCGCCGGCCAGCGCGACGGCGACCCGGCGCGGCTGGTGCGGCAGCGCGGCGTCCAGCGCGGCCAGTTCCCCGTCACTCGGACGGCGGTCGACGGCCGGGCGCGGCGCGACGGACAGCTCGTCCTTGGGCAGGAAGACCGTGCCGGTCTCGAAGACCGCCAGGTCGGTGTTGCCGCGGCCGACGTTGCGGCGCAGCGCCCCGAGGAGGCCCGGCAGCAGCGTGGTGCGCAGCGCCGGCTCCTCGTCGTTGAGCGGGTTGACCAGCTTGACCGTACGGCGGCGGCGGTCGTCCTTCTCCAGGCCGAGCGCCTCGAAGGCGGCCTCGCCGACGAACGGGTAGTTGTTGACCTCGACGTAGCCGGCGCCGGCCAGCGCCACGCCGACCCGGCGGTGGATCCGCTGGGCCTCGGTCAGGCCCTTGCCCGGCGGCACGGTGGGCATCCGCGCGGGAACGTTGTCGTACCCCTCCAGGCGGATGACCTCCTCGGCGAGGTCGTACGGGTCGGTGAGGTCGGGACGCCAGGTCGGCGGGGTGACCTCCAGCACGTCGGCGCCGGCGACCGAGCAGCCGATCTCCTGGAGGCGCCGGGTGACGGTCTCGCGGCCGTACGCGGTGCCGGCCACCCGGTCGGGCAGATCGGCGGCGATGGTGATGGTGCGCACCGGGTGCGGGGCGGCGATGTCGGTGACACCGGCCTCCGCGGTGCCGCCGGCGATCAGCACCAGCAGGTCGACGGCGCGCTGCGCGGCGGCGCGGGCGGCCTCCGGGTCGACGCCGCGCTCGAAGCGCTTGGACGCCTCGGAGGGCAGCTTGTGCCGCTTGGCGCCGCGGGCGATGACGACCGGGTCGAAGTGCGCCGCCTCGATGATCACCTCGGTGGTGCCCGGCCCCGCGGCCGGGTCGAGGATCTCGGTGGAGGCGCCGCCCATGACGCCGGCGAGGCCGATCGGGCCGCTGTTGTCGCAGATCAGCAGGTCCTCGGCGGACAGCGTGCGCTTGACGCCGTCCAGCGTGGTGAGGCTCTCGCCCTGCTCCGCCCGGCGGACCGTGATCGGACCGTCGACGCGCTGCTTGTCGTAGGCGTGCAGCGGCTGGCCGACCTCCAGCATCACGTAGTTGGTGATGTCGACGGCCAGCGAGATCGGGCGGATGCCCGCCTTCTGCAGCCGGCGCTGGAGCCAGAGCGGGGACTTGGCCGCGGGGTCGAGGCCGATCACGGTGCGCGCCACGAACCGGTCGCAGCCGACCGGGTCGGCGACCTTCACGAGGTAGCCGAAGGAGTTCGCCGGCGGCACGTCGAGCAGCGCCGGGTCGGCCAGCGGCAGCCCGTACGCGGCGGCGGCCTCGCGGGCCACGCCGCGCAGCGAGAGGCAGTAGCCGCGGTCCGGGGTGACGGCGATGTCGAGCACCTCGTCGACGAGCTGGAGCAGCTCGACGGCGTCGGTGCCGGGCTCGAACTCGGGCGGGAGCACGATGATGCCGTTGTGGTCGTCGCCCATGCCCAGCTCGCGGGCGGAGCAGATCATGCCGGCCGAGGTGTGGCCGTAGGTCTGGCGGGCGGCGATCGGGAACGGGCCGGGAAGCACGGCGCCCGGGAGCACCACGACGACCTTGTCGCCGACGGCGAAGTTGGTCGCGCCGCAGACGATCTCCTGCGGGGCGCCGGTGCCGTTGGCGTCGCCGACGTTCACGAAGCAGTGCCGGATCGGCTTCTTGAACCCGGACAGCTCCTCGATGGAGAGCACCTCGCCGACCACCAGCGGGCCCTTGAGGTCGGCGCCGATCTGCTCGACGGTCTCGACCTCCAGGCCGGCCCGGACCAGGCGCTCGGCCACGTCACGGCCGGTCTCGCCGGCCGGCAGGTCGACGTACTCGCGCAGCCAGGAAAGCGGGACGCGCATCAGATCTCCATCCCGAACGGGAGGGTGAAACGCACGTCACCCTCGACCATGTCGCGCATGTCGGCGACGTTGTGACGGTTCATCAGGATCCGCTCCAGGCCCAGGCCGAAGGCGAACCCGCTGTAGCGGTTGGGGTCGATCCCGCAGGCGACCAGCACCCGGGGGTTGACGACGCCGCAGCCGCCGAGCTCGATCCAGCCCTCGGAGCCGCAGGTCCGGCAGGGCCTGTCGGGGTTGCCCACCGACTCGCCGCGGCAGACGAAGCACTGGAGGTCGATCTCCGCGCTCGGCTCGGTGAACGGGAAGTACGAGGGCCGCCAGCGCAGCTCCAGGCCGTCGCCGATCAGGGTCGAGACCAGCTGCTCGATGGTGCCCTTGAGGTCGGCGAAGGTGATGCCCTCGTCGACGGCCAGACCCTCGACCTGGCGGAAGACCGGGGTGTGGGTCGCGTCCAGCTCGTCGGTCCGGTAGACCCGGCCGGGGCAGACGACGTACACGGGGGGCTCGCGGTCGAGCATGGTGCGCGCCTGGACCGGGGAGGTCTGGGTGCGCAGCACCACGCCGGAGTCGGCGGAGCCGTCCGGGGCCTGCACGAAGAAGGTGTCCTGCATGGAGCGCGCCGGGTGGTCCGGGCCCAGGTTGAGCGCGTCGAAGTTGAGCCACTCGGCCTCGACCTCGGGGCCCTCGGCGACCTGGTAGCCCATCGCGACGAAGGTGTCCTCGATACGCTCGGCCAGCGTGGTCAGCGGGTGCCGGGCGCCGCGCGGGGCGCGGTCGTACGGCAGCGTGACGTCCACCGCCTCCTCGACCAGCACGCGGGCGTCGCGCTCCGCCTCCAGCTCGGTCTGCCGCTTGGCGAGCGCCTGGTTGACGGCGCCCCGGGCCTGGCCGATCAGCTTGCCGGCGGCGGCCTTGGCGTGCGGGGGCAGGGCGCCGATCTCGCGGTTGGCGAGGGAGAGCGCGGAACGGTCGCCGGTGTGGGCGACCTTGGCCTGCTTCAGCTCGTCCAGGCTGGTGGCGGCGGCGAACGCGGCGAGCGCCTCGCTCCGGGCCGCCTCCACCACCTCGGGCTTGAGGGCCTCGACCTCGACCGGGTCGTACGACTTGTTGGGTGCCGACATCTCTATCTTTCCCGTGCTCCTGCTCGTCCGTGCTCAGGTAAGGGGGGCTCGCTCCCTCCTGTCCCGCCAGCGGGCAGGAGGGTCCCATCGCGTCACGCCCGACGTGGCCGGGCCACGGGCAGGCCCGTCCTCCGTGCAGGACGATCCGGGAGGATCTCCGTACGGGGAGGAGGGGTGTCCGCGGCGCCACCGCGCAGGGCGTCCCACAACGCCAAGGGTCGAGTGTAGTCGCAGCGCGTAGCGCAGCTGCCGTGAAGCCCGTCCGGGGGCCGCTCCCAGCGTGCTCCGCTGGTCGTCCAAGCTCGGTCAGAGCATGAAGTCGGGCACCCCGGAGGGCAGGATAAATCGGAACCGGGCGCCGCCGCCGGGCGCGCGGTCGACCCGGATCGAGCCGCCGTGGGCCTCGACGATGCCCTTGACGATGTAGAGGCCCAGGCCCGTGCCGCCGCGCTTGGAGCCGCGCCAGAAGCGGGTGAAGACGCGCGGCATCGAGTCCTCGGGGATGCCGCTGCCTTCGTCGCTCACGGTGACCGCTGTGCCTTCCACGATGCGGGGCGGGGTGCCGGAGCGCTCCCACACGGGTGCCTCGACGACCTCCTTGGCCGGTGCCACCTCGATGGTGACAGTCCCCTCGCCGTGGCGCACGGCATTTTCGAGCAGGTTCGCCAGGACCTGGTCGACCTTGTCCGGGTCGGCCCACAGGACGGTCAGGGACTCGGCGACGCGGATGTCGAAGCGGTCCTCGGGGATGCCGGTGGCCACCTTCCGCTCGACGTGGCGGCGGACGGCGGCGGTCAGGTCGACCACCTGCTTGCGCAGCTCCAGCCGGCCGGCGTCGATCCGGGAGATGTCCAGCAGTTCGGCGATCAGCCGGGTGACCCGGTCGGCGTCGGCGTCCACGGTCTCCAGCATCAGCCGCTTCTGCCCGTCGGTGAACCGTTCCCACTTGGCCAGCAGCGTGGCGGTGAACCCCTTGACGCTGGTCAGCGGCGAGCGCAGCTCGTGCGCGACGGTGGCGATCAGCTCGGCGTGGCTGCGTTCGGTGCGGCGGCGCGCCTCGGTGCCGCGCAGGGCGATCACCAGCCGCTGCACCGGCCCCTGCGGCAGCGCGCGGACGTACCGGGCGGAGACCAGCACCTCGCGGCCGCCGGGCAGCAGCAGGTTGCGCTCCGGCTGGCTGGTGCGGATCGCCAGGCCGCCGTACGGGTCGGTCAGCTGCCACCAGCGGCGGCCGTCGAGGTCCTCCAGCGGGAGGGCGTCCTCCAGCGCGCTGCCGAGGGCGGCCTGCGGGCGGATACCGGTGAGCCGGGCGGCGGCGCGGTTGAAACAGACCACCCGGCCCAGGGCGTCGGCGACCACCAGGCCGTCCGGCAGGTCGTCCGGGTCGAGCTCTGGCCCGCTGCCGACCATGGGTGTCCTCCCCGATTACCCACCGTGTCTTTCCCCCCACCGAGGCAGACCCTAGCGTCTCGCAGCGCCCGGTCATAGGGTCCGCGACGACTTGAGGGGGCGGCTACCCCACCGTGCGGCACCCGCCGGGCGAGCGCTGGGCCCGGGCGGAGGCGTAGAGGCACACGGCGGCGGCGGTGGCCAGGTTGAGGCTCTCGGCGTGTCCGTGGATCGGCACGCGCACCACCTCGTCGGCGAGTGCGCGGGTCTCCTCCGGGAGCCCCCACGCCTCGTTGCCGAACACCCATGCGCCGGGCGCGCCCAGGGTGCCCTCGTCGAGCTCCCGGTCGAGGTCGCGCTCCCCCGCGCCGTCGGCGGCGAGCACCCGGACGCCGGCCTCGCGCAGGCGCCCGATCGCCTCCTCGACCGGCACGCCGACCGCGACCGGCAGGTGGAACAGGCTGCCGACCGAGGCCCGGACGGCCTTCGGGTTGTACAGGTCCACCGAGGCGTCGGTGAGTACCACGGCGTCCGCGCCGGCCGCGTCGGCGGTGCGGAGCACGGTGCCGGCGTTCCCGGGGTCGCGGACGTGCGCGAGCACCGCGACGAGCTTCGGGCGGGCGGCGAGCACGTCGGCGAACGGCGTGTCGATGAACCGGCAGAGCGCGACGATGCCCTGCGGGGTCACGGTGTCGCAGATCCCGGCGACGACCTCGTCGGTGGCGGTGAGCACCGGCAGGTCCTCGGCGAGGGCGGCGTCGACGATGCCGGCGTGCCGCTCGGCGGCCTCCGGGGTGACGTACACCTCGACGACGGCGTGCTCGCCCGAGTCCGGCAGCCGCCCGAACGCGATCGCCTCGCGGACGGCCTGCGGGCCCTCGGCGAGGAAGCGGCGTTCCTTGCCGCGCTGGTTCCGCTTGGCGAGCCGCCGGGCGGCGACCACGCGGGGAGAGCGCAGGGAGGTCAGCAGGGGGGTCTCGGTGCTCGGCATGATCTCGTCTCTGGTGCGGACTCTGTGCGGGCCGGTGGCGGGCGGGCGACAGGGACCGTCGGTCCGCACGGACCGGCGGCGCGCGCAGCCCGCCGGTGCTCGGTGCGGACCGGTGGCGGTCGGAACGCAAAACCGGACCCGCAGGATCGAGCCTGCGGGTCCGGTCAGCTCAACTCGACTGATCCAGGAAGATCAGGCGGCGTCGGCGGCGGCCTTCGGGGCGTTCACGTCGGCCGGCAGCGCCTTCTGGGCCACCTCGACCAGCGTGGCGAACGCGCCCGGGTCGTTGACGGCGAGGTCGGCCAGCATCTTGCGGTCGATCTCGACGCTGGCGGCCTTCAGGCCCTGCACGAAGCGGTTGTAGGTGATGCCGTTGGCACGGGCCGCAGCGTTGATGCGCTGGATCCACAGCTGACGGAAGTCGCCCTTGCGCTTCTTGCGGTCGTTGAAGTTGTAGACCAGCGAGTGGGTGACCTGCTCCTTGGCCTTGCGGTACAGGCGCGAGCGCTGGCCGCGGTAGCCGCTGGCGCGCTCCAGGATGACCCGGCGCTTCTTGTGGGCGTTGACTGCCCGCTTGACGCGTGCCACTTGATTACTCCTTGGATTGGACCACGGACTACTTCACGTGGTCCGTCATTCGAATGGGTCGGGAAGGATCAGCTGCCCCGCACGCGGCTCGCACCGGGCGGGAGGGCGATCACTTGCCGAGAAGCTTCTTGATCTTCTTGGCGTCGGCGGGGGCCAGCTCGACGGTGCCGGCCAGCTTGCGGGTCAGCGTCGAGGGCTTGTGCTCCAGGAGGTGGCGGCGGCCGGCGCGCTCGCGCAGCACCTTGCCAGAGCCACTGATCTTGAAGCGCTTGCTGGCGCCACTGTGCGTCTTCTGCTTCGGCATTTCGCCGTATCTCCTCGTCGGTCCGTCCACGCCCGCGCGGTGTGCGCCGCGCGGGCGTGAAGGATGGATCTGCGGTGACCGGGCGGGGCGCCCCGTCTCCGTGGTGGCCGGTCTCCCGGACTGCTCTGGCCCGTGAAGGGTCAGGCGCCCTGGGAGGCCTCGGCCGGCTGCTCGACCTCGGTGGCGGCCTCGACGTCGGACTCGTCGGCCTCGTCGGCCTCGTCGATCTCGTCGGCCTCCGCCTCGGCGGCGGCGTTCTCTGCCTCAAGCGCTGCGTCGTCGTCGGCCTCGGCGGCGTCGGGGCCGGTGTTACGGCCCTGACGCTCGGCCTTGCGGGCGTCCGCGATCGCGCGGGCCTCGGCCATCGCTTCGGTCTTCTTCTTGTGCGGGCCGAGAACCATGATCATGTTACGGCCGTCCTGCTTCGGCGAGGACTCGATGAAGCCCAGGTCCTGGACGTCGTCGGCGAGTCGCTGAAGCAGCCGGAAGCCCAGCTCGGGACGGGACTGCTCACGACCACGGAACATGATCGTGATCTTGACCTTGTCGCCCTGCTTGAGGAACCGAACGACGTGACCCTTCTTGGTGTCATAGTCGTGCGGGTCGATCTTCGGCCGGAGCTTCATCTCCTTGATGACCGTGTGCGCCTGGTTCTTGCGCGCCTCACGGGCCTTCATGGCCGACTCGTACTTGAACTTGCCGTAGTCCATGAGCTTGCACACCGGCGGCCGGGCGGTCGCCGCGACCTCGACCAGGTCGAGGTCGTACTCCTGCGCGAGCTCCAGCGCCTTGGCAAGCGGCACGATGCCGACCTGCTCGCCGCTGGGACCGACGAGTCGCACCTCGGGGACGCGAATCCGGTCGTTGATGCGGGGCTCGGTGCTGATGGGGCCTCCTCGGTTGCACCTTCTGCGATGCGGCCGTCGGGCGGCGGTCGCACGTAGTGGACTCGACCACTGGGCGGGGCTTCATTCGTGCTGCGCTGTGGGCCGAAGCCCTGGAGGGCAACCACACCGCGACACGAAAAAAGCCCCGCTCGGTACAAGCGGGGCTCCACACAACCGGGGGCGACGCCCGGTGAGGGGCGCTGCGGCGACGTCGGCACACTGGGCGCCCGTCGCGGACCGGGACCCGTCGACCCGGAGGTCGATCGGGTGGGAGACTTTCGCGGTTGCCCTCTCGGGCCTCCTGAGGTGGAGCCTCCACTTGCTGGCCGGACATCCGTGAGAACGCCTGGCCGGTCAGTCTCGAAGCATACAGCGCCCCGGGGCCGAAGGCCATTCCGCCCCTCCGCGCCACCCCTTGTACGCTCCCTCTGTACGGAGACCGGCACGACGGAACGAGCCCCCCTTGAGCAGCGAGCCCACCCAGAACCCCGCCGCGGACGACGAGGCGATCGGCTTCGACGACCTCACCCGGGACATCGCCGAGGTCCCCGCCGTCGAGGTGATCACCACCGTCGCGGTGCACCTGATGAGTGCCGCCGCGGTCAAGTGCGGTCTCGCCGAGGGCGGCGAGAAGGACAAGGACCTCGACGAGGCCCGCAAGCTGATCACCGCGCTGGCCGGGCTGGTCACGGCCGGCGCCCCGGAGATCAGCAACTTCCACGCGGCGCCGCTGCGGGACGGCCTGCGCTCGCTCCAGCTCGCTTTCCGCGAGGCCTCGGTCGTCCCGGACGCGCCCGGCTCCGGCCCCGGCGAGAAGTTCACCGGGCCGGTCTACGCCTGAGCATCCGGTCCGCCGCGCCGAGCGGCGGCACCGCAGGGGTCCCCCCCCGAGCGCCGTCGGGGGGGGGGCCCGGCGTGCCCCCCGGG